>CAZFCJ010000048.1:23848-25128 GCA_964517315.1 uncultured Anaerolineaceae bacterium
GGCAGGCCAGCCAGGACAATCAGGGGAAGCGTGAGCAGGGCCAATCCGGCCAGGAAAGCCGTGCTGATTGATCGAAAAACGGAGAATCCCCCGTGACGAATTCGACGCCGGACGGACAATGTGCTCTCGACCGCCAAGTAAAGCACAGCAAAACGCCCGGATTCCCGCCAAAGGTCGCTGGCATCGAGTTCGGATATGCGCAGCGGCAGGGACCAGACATCCGAGAACACAAGGCCGATGAGGAGTGCGATAAGACCCAGGCCTGACACTGTTAAAAGAACGTCGCGAACCCTAATCTGCCGGAGGCCGGAAAAGAGTTGGACGAGGAGCAGAACAACCGCAAGGACCAGGCTGAGGTAGAGCGTGTGAAACGGGAATGAGATCACCTCTGCCAGTATCACGCCGGCCGCCCGCATCAACGCGGCAGCCAGAACTAGTTGAGATGAGATCATCATCCAACCGGTCAGGAAGGAAGGGATACCGCCCCATGTTTCGGTTACCAGGCTGTAGGTCCCGCCGTGCTCAGTGCTGCCCCGGAACAGCTCAAACGCGGTCAAGAGAGAGAGGGCGACCATCAAACCGGCTACAAGCAGCGCGAGCAGATTGTATGTTCCAAGGCCATGTTCAAGATCGCCACCCAAAAGGAGGGCTACCCCAAGCAACGGCGCCACGGAGATGCGCAGGATGTGCGAGAGGGATGTAAGCCGGTGGGTCAGCCTGGGTTTCCCTCCCGTTGAATCAGCCGTAGGTACTCGCGCTCCGTTTATACGGGCCTCCTTGGGGCGGACTTTAGATGGGAACCTTACCAAAAAGGCCCGCGCGCGTATAGGGCTTGCGCTGGCCAGAGCCGCGGGCCACGTCGGACGGATTTTGGCAACTCATACGAGACTCTCGGGACTCCCGCTGCCTGGCGCGCAGCTCACACCTGCCCCATCCCCTTCTGGAAAAGCGCGCCACAAGGATCACTGTCTCCAGAGTTTCAGTGATCTGCGGTCTCGCTCAAAGTCCTGTCGCTGTGCACCGTACGGTGCGCAGCCCCAATTCAGGACACCCCAGATGGAGAGCAGACAGCGAGCGCTCTCCCTCTACTTTTTTGCCGTGAACGGAGTAATGGTTGCAGGGGAAAGACAAAGATCAAACCGAGAGGGATATCCGACAATAACAACCCGCCTGCTCCAGGAGCAGGGGGTCTTGGATTTTCTGGCCCGGTCGGCGGGATTCGAGCCTGTAGCTTACGGATTCAAAGTCCGTCGCTCTCATCCGTTGAGCTACGGGCGGAT
>CAZFCJ010000049.1:0-24873 GCA_964517315.1 uncultured Anaerolineaceae bacterium
GGGATAGCACTAGAATTGAGCGCATATGGCCCTTCAAGAAGGTTCCATTCTCAACGACCGCTACCGAATCGACGGCCAGCTCGGCAAAGGCGGCATGGGCGCCGTCTACCGCGCCTATGACCAGACGCTGCAGATCAAGGTCGCGGTCAAGGAGAACCTGAACCTCAACCCCGAATCGGAACGGCAGTTCAAGCGGGAAGCCTCTCTGCTCGCCGGACTGCGCCATCCCAATCTGCCCCGCGTGACCGACCACTTCATTTTGGAAGGCCGCCAGTATTTGGTGATGGACTTCATCGAGGGGGAGGATTTGCACGCCCGGGCCAAACGGCAGCCGCCCACGGTCCCTGAGGTCTTGCGTTGGACGCGGGCGGTCGCCGACGCGCTGAGCTATCTGCACTCCCGCGAGCCTCCCATTATCCACCGCGATATCAAGCCCGCCAACATCAAACTCTCCCCGGAGGGCAACGTCGTCTTGGTCGACTTCGGCCTCGCCAAAGTCTTCGATCACCAGCAGACGACAACCGGCGCCCGCGGGTTGACGCCGGGGTATTCACCGCCCGAGCAGTACGGGAGCGGACGCACCGACGCCCGCAGCGACCAATACGCGGTCGCCGCCACGATGTTCGCGCTGCTCACCGGCCAGGCGCCCATCGACAGCATCGAGCGCATGATGGGCAACGCTGAACTGCGCCGGCCCAGCAGCCTGAACCCTTCCATCCCCGATTACATCGACGAGGCGCTGACCATCGCCCTCTCGATCTCGAAGGACGACCGCTTCCCGGACATCAAGACCTTCGATCAGGCTTTGCGCGGTGAAGTGGCCGCGAGGACCGTGATCGGCCGCGCTCCGGACGTAACCAGGGCGAAACCTGAGGAAGGCGACGGCCGTCCGGTTTGGCTGTGGGCCGCGCTTGGGATCGCGGGATTGTTCGTGGTGGGCTTGGTCAGCGCCGGCGCTGTGTTCGCCCTCTCGGGGGGCTTGCCCGGAGCGGCCAACTCACCCGCCCCCACCGCGACGAACGCCCCGGCCGCCGTCGCCGCCACCGCCACCGATCCGCCGACCAGCACCCCGTCGCCGACCCAGGCCCCGGCCGCAACGCCGACCGTGCCACCGACTGAAATACCCCTGCCGACCGTCCCGGCCTCCACCCGCGGCGGGGGCGGACGGATCGCATTTGTCAGCGACCGCGACGACGGCCGAACGCTGCAAATTTGGACAATGGACGCCGAGGGGGACAATCCACACCAGCTCACATTTGGACCGGGGAACAAATCCTACCCGACCTGGTCGCCGGACGGACGCCGGTTGCTCTTCGTCGCCCCCGGGGGGACCGACGATTTCGGCAACGACCTGGCTCTCGACATCTGGGTCATCAACCAGGATGGGACGGAGATCAAGAACGTAACCCATCACCCGGGGGACGACACCGAGCCCGCCTGGGCGCCCGACGGAAGTACAATTTTGTTCACCAGCGACCGGGTCAATGACCTGCGTCAGGTCTTCCGAATGGACGCGGCCTGTCTGGACGAAGAGGAAGGGGCGTGTTGGGACGTCAATCCCACGAATCTGTCCCAGGGCTTCGCGGTGGAATACAGCCCGGCATGGTCACCAAACGGCCGCACGATTGCGGTGTCCGCCTCGATCAACAGCGCACCCGGGCGCATCTACCTGCGCAGCCCCGTCCCCGGGGATCCAACCCGGCTGGACTCCCGGGATCGGATCCTCGGCGCCCAAGATCTGACGTGGTCGCCGGACGGACAGCTGCTGGCGTTCACCTGGGTCCAACCGACGATGAACGAGATCTACGTTGTCGACGGGGTGAACCGCGGCGCCGAACCCACCAAGCTGACCAACAGCCTCGGTAACAAGGAGCCCGCCTATTCGCCCGATAGCCAGTGGATCGTCTTCACCTCCACGCGCGACCAGGACCTCGAGATCTACATCATGACCGCCAACGGTTCAAACGAGGTCAACTTGACCAATTCCCCCACCAGCCGTGACCAACAGGCCTCCTGGCAGCCTCTCCCCTGAGCCCCCCCGGGCCGACCCCTCTCCCGGCCATACGCGACCGGCTGGGCCTACTCCGCCGCCGAAGGCTCGATCCCAGAAACGCGCTTCGGCGCGTTTGTGAAACCCCCATCGGGAAATGGAGCAGGCAAAGAACGGAAGCGACCGATCCCGAACGGCGTAGCGTTGGGATATGCGGTCAAATGAGAGCGCCGGTTGGACCCCAGCAGCAGCACCGGACGGGCAGCCCGGTCCCGCAGCGCCGACCCGCTCTCACGGTCAAGGGAGCACCGTAAACTGGACGGACTCGCTCTCCGCGCGCCGGCCAACCCCGTCCACGGCTTCCGCCCTTAGTTGATGCCTGCCCGGGTCGGGCAGGTCGAGCTCGAAGAGGAACGGTCTCCCCTCCAGGGACGCAGTTTTCACGCCGTCCAGGTACAGCTCAACGTGCTCAATCCCAACGTCGTCGTTGGCCCGCACCTCAACAATGAGGCTCGGATCCTCCTCTCTGTGCAGCTCAGCGCCCTCCCGCGGCAGCAGCACGCTCACCTGGGGCGGCTTTCCATCCACGGTCAGCGGGACGGCGGCCGTCAGGATTTCCCCCTCCTCCTTGACCACGACCAACTGCAGCGTGTACAAGCCGGAGAGGCCCTCCACGTCCCAACGTCCCAGTACGCTCGCCAAGGCCCGCTCGGATTCATCCCTCCCGATTTGGACCCAGCCGGTGGGATTCAATCCCTGCCCGTACTGCAGCCGATAGTATTCGAACCCCTCCGGTTCCGCCTTGCCGCGCACTACGACTTCTCCCGAGACCACGCTGAACGGCTCAGGGGCGTCGATTCGGACCCCAGGATCGGACGTCGTTCCTGACGGCAGCGGATCGTACTCGGAGGGAGGCTGTTCAATCCCCGCCGCGTCCGCCCATGCAGCCGCTTCCGGGGGTGGTACGAAATAGACGCGCTCCTGCACCAGATCAAGGGGAGTCTGCAGCGTTGCCAAGTTGCCGGTTTCACGGTTGACACGGAACGGCTGATAAAGATTATCGACCGAGGTCGGTTCGGTTCCTTGAAGAAAGACCTCCTCGACGACCTCCGGGCAGTGCTCGGTGGGCAAGAGACCCGAGGGAACACACACCTCCATCGTCGACACCCCCGCCGGAGGTCTCCAGCCCTCCGCCGGCCGATCCTGCAATGCGTAGCGACCGAGGGCGTTCCAGATCGGACCTGGGCCGTTCTCCGGCGTCAACCGCCGCGCCGTCTCCCCTGCCTGGTTACCCAACCAGACTCCCACGCTCAAGTTGGGTGAAAAGCCGATCGTCCAGGCCCCCGTTTGGTCGGGAGCTTCACCCACCACCGTTCCGGCAGGCCGTCCAATCTCGAAGACGTTCGGCTGGCCGAAAACCGACCAGCGCGCGGCGTCGTCGCTGAGCGCATCGACCAGAAGGTAGGTCAGTCCCTCGCTGATCACTGCTTGGGACTGCGCCTCGCCCTCGAAGACGGTTCGATCAAAGCGATCGCTTACCCGCCGGACCCATATCGGCCGAAGAGGGGTCTCCGCTGACGAGATTCCAACCATCTGGCCACGATTCGCCACCACGCTGTAGGCTTGGGTCAGCGCCATCGGATCGACCGGCAGGTCGCCGTTGATGATTTCGTCCACAGTCGGCCGTCTTCCCTCTGGCCCGGACAAACCAAGAGGCAGCAGCGTGCGCAGCGCGTTCTCCATACCAGCCAGCCCAAGCGTCCGCTGGGCCGCGGCTTGCAGGCCCGCGACCAATGCAGCTCGCATGCTCACCGGCCCCCGATACTGCGCCAGTGCTTCCGTTTGAAGGTTGCCCGACTGCGGCAAATCGAGCACCATGCTCGCCGGCGCGAACCCCCGCGAGAACGCTGTCAGGTACACGAACGGGTACAACGTCTCGCCGGCGGGAACGGCCGTGAAAGCCGCCTCCGGACCCGCATCGGCAGGAACCGTTGCCAGGGCGAGCAGCTGGCCTCCGCCCGGCTCGATGACCACGACCGCACCCGACGCGACCTCATGGTCGACTCCCGTGTCGCCCGGGCGCAGCGGAGGGAGCAATCCGGCGGCCCGGCACGATTCGCCCGCCGCGGTCGGCACGGTGCCCGTCGGCGAGTGCCCCGCCAGACGCTCCAGTTGCGTCCGCAAAACGCATTTAGCCTGGGCTTGCAGATCGCCGTCGATCGTCAGCTGAACGGTAAGGCCGCCGCGTGCAAGCCCGCTCTCGCCCAGAGAATCGACCAGGGTCCGCTCAACGAGGGGACCCAGAATGGGGTCAGCGAACCGCTCCGGATCCAGATCTTGAAGCACGACGGCTTGGGCGCGCGCGGCCCGCGATCGCCGGGGAGAAATGTTGCCCTGCTCCGTCATTTCCATCAGAACTCGATTGCGCGCCGCGCGCAGCTCGCGGAGATCGTCGAGCACGCCCGGCCGCCGCTGCGGCAGCACCGCCAGCAGCGCGCTCTCGGCCAACGTCAGCTGATCGGCGTGCTTACCGAAGTACACCATAGCTGCGGCATCGACTCCGTAGATCAGCGGCCCAAAATCGGCCGAGTTCAAGTACCAGGCCATGATTTGGGTCTTGCTGTAGGACTGGGTCAATCGCTCGGCCAACAGCGCCAGCCGAAAATCGCGCTGCACGCTGTAGCGCCCGTAGTTCTCGGCAGGCAGGAGCGTAGCGGCGATCAGCTGTTCTGTGATCGAGAGGTGTCTCGGGCGCGCTCCGCGGCGGACCAAGTCGCCGGCGAGGGCGAGGGCCGTCCTGGCCGGATCGTAGCCCGGATTTTGCCAGAACGTGGGATCCTGCGCCGTGACCAGAGCAGCGGTCAGGTGGTCGGGAGCCCGCAGATGATCGCCCGCCTCAAGGTCGACCCATTGCGCCTCAACGGTACCGGGGTCCACAAGTGTGAACAATTCGTTTCCGCGCCGATCTTCCACGCGCGTGGCCCGGAAGGGCTGTCCCGACTCCGGTCCGAAGTAGGCCTCAATGTCACCAACCGCCGGCACGATCTGGGTCACTTCAAGGTACATGCCCGCCAGGCCGGCGCCGGCGACGCCGATCGCGATCGGCACAAGGACCAACAGCGCCAGGCTGAGGCGCCCTGCCGCTGGCAGGGCGCCGTGCTGGCGCCGGTTTCGCTTTCGGATGAGTGTTTTTACGTCAAGCATGGGTGCGATTCTACTCCGCCGGAGCCAGGAGCTCTATATAATGTATGCAAGTGCTATGCCCAGAGAAACCGGTACTCCGCGCGAGTCAGCCACCTTTGAGTCGACCTCCGGCGAGGCCGAAGTTCGCTTTCTTGGGTGCGTCCCGTATGCACGCGCCTGGGAACTACAGGAACGGATTGCGGCCTCGGTGGCAGAGGGGAAGGTCGCTCCCACCCTGCTGCTACTCGAGCATCCCCACACCTACACCTTTGGCCGCCGAGGCCAGGAGCACAACCTGCTTTGGGCGGCGGATGAGCTCGAAGCGCGGGGCATCGAAGTCCACTGGGTCGATCGCGGAGGCGACGTCACCTACCACGGCCCAGGCCAGCTGGTCGGATATCCCCTGCTCCCCCTCGGCGAAGTCGACGCCGACGGGCACCTGCCCGGACCGGACTACATCGGCTATCTGCGCGGTCTGGAAGAGACGCTCATCCTCACCCTGGAGGCGTTTGGTGTAGCCGCGACCCGCCTCGAGGGCCTGACCGGGGTGTGGATCACGCCACAGGAGGCTCGCCGATTCCCCCACGCACCCGCTGCACTGCGTGAGCAGCCGAGCAAGATCGCGGCGATCGGCGTCAAGGTGGACGTTCGGGGCGTCAGCCGTCATGGTTTCGCGCTGAACGTCGACCCCGACATGACCTACTGGCAGGGAATCGTTCCTTGCGGGATCGAGGACAAAGCGGTCGTGTCGCTGGCCGACCTGCTCCCCGATCCGCCTTCGCTGCGGCTGGTGGCCTCCGAAGTCGCCGCCGCGTTCGGCCGCGTCTTCAAGCTAGATCTCCGCTGGCGCGAACCGATTCTTGAGGCCGACTAGTCCCCCGGCACAACACCTGCAACCCTATACAAGCGCAATAGCCACGGATTGGCGGGTTGTGTATGAAAACGATACTGAGCGTCGACGGCGGCGGCATCCGGGGCATCATCCCTCTGGCCTGCTTAGTCAAGCTTGAGCGCCGCGAGGCCCAACCGCTACACGAGCTTTTCGATATGGTCGCGGGAACGTCCACCGGCGCGGTCATCTCGGCCGGGATCGCGCTGGGAATCAGCGCCCGCGGTCTGCTCGCCCTGTACCGCAACCTGGCACAAGAGGCCTTTCAGGAGCTTCCATGGTGGCAGATTCTGCTCAACCTGGGGAATCATCGATATGACAACGCGTTCATCGCCCGCACCCTCGACGTGTTGGGCGCGGACCGCACCCTCAACAGTCTTCCGCTCGACATCCTGATCACGGGCAAGGACACCACGACGGGGCGCACCCATTTCTTTGTCCGCGACAACCCCGGCAATGCGCGGCTCTGGGGGACCCTCTCGGTGAAGGACGCCGTCCTGGCCAGCATCGCCGCCCCGACCTACTTTCCGGCGCACAGCGCACTCGTGCTGGGCGAGGAGCACACGTGGGTCGATGGCGGAGTCAGCGTCTCCGGCAATCCCGTTTATCACGCCGCCGTCGAAGCCTTGCATTTCACAGATGGCGCCTATGAACCGGGCAATGTGCGCATGCTCTCGTTCGGCACTGGTCGCACGCCGCACCGCATCGATCCCACTCACGCCTCTTTCTTCGATTGGGCGCGCTGGACGCTCTTGGAACTCCTGGACGACGCCTCAGAATGGCAGACGGCCGTGGCTCGCCGCGAGTACGAACAGAGCGGGCGGATTTCTCTCCGCCGGTATCAAATCGACCTCGCAAATGACGTGCTGGATGAACTCGGCGTCGCCCTATCGCCAGGCCGTAAACCGAAGGATCTCACGCTTGACGCGGTATGGGCGGTTGACGCCTTGGAAGCGATCGGGCGCGCCTTTGCCGATCTCATCGACTTCGACGCGCCCGGCGGAGTGCATCTGAGGACTGACGAAGGCTGGTAGAACCGAACCGCCTAGGAAACCAAATCGCGCTCCCCAAGGATTTGGTCGATATCCTCGAGCACCTCGTCGGACAGCTTATCCAACACCTGCGGCGCTTTCAGATTGTCCTTCAAGTGTTCGAGCTTCGTCGCCCCGGTGATCACACTGGAAACATGAGGCAGGCGGAGCAGCCAGCCGATCGCCAGCTGGGCCATCGTCACATCCAGTTTCTCGGCAACCGCAGTGAGCTGCCGGACCTTCTCCAATCGCTCTTCGCGCAGCTCCTTCTTCGCCCATACCTCGTCACGGGTCAGCCGTGTCTCATCTTCGGGCAGCCCATCGTTGTACTTGCCCGTCAGAATCCCATAGCGCAGCGGGCTCCACGTGACCATGCCGAAGCCCAGGTCCTCGGCGCTGGGAACGAGCTCATCCTCCACCTTCTGACGGGCCAGCATGTTGTACTGGGGCTGCTCGACCATGGGGGAGTAACGTCCGCCTTGATGGGCGATATCGTGAGCGCGCGCGATTTGGGCCGCCCGCCACTCGGACGTTCCCCAGTACAGGACCTTGCCCTGGCGAATGAGGTCATCCATGGCTCGCACCACTTCTTCCAATGGCGTTTCCTCATCGTAGCGATGACAGAAATAGATGTCGAGATAATCGGTGCCGAGCCGTTTCAGGGAGGCGTGGCAAGACTCCATGATGTGCTTGCGGGAGAGTCCACGCCCATTGGCACCTGGCATCGTTTTCCAGTAGACCTTACTCGAGATGACCAGCGCTTCGCGCGGCAGATCCGCGATCGCCTCCCCCATCACTTTTTCAGCCTTGCCGTCGGCGTAGATGTCGGCGTTGTCGAAGAAATTCACTCCCTGGTCGTACGCATAATGCATCAGGTCCGAAGCCCTCTGAGTGTCGATCTGGTTGCCGAACGTCACCCACGCCCCCAGTGAGATTTCACTGAGCTTCAGACCGGTTCTCCCCATCTTCCGATATTCCATGAACCGCCTCTCTTTGTCGAAGGAGGAACCCCTGGTCGCCATTTCGATTATATGAGAGGTTGAACGGAAAGGGCCGCATCAGCCTCCACATGCTATACTGCTCCCCGGCCGCCAACTCACCTCTCGGAGGGCCCCGACGATCCCATGACCGGTGGCACCATGAAAGCGCTCATCAAAGCCGAGCCCGCTCCCGGGCTCAGGGTAAGGGAGGCCCCCATCCCCGAACCGGCCCCAAACGAAGTTCTGGTCAAAGTCCAGGCCACTTCGATCTGTGGCACCGATCTGCACATCTATCAGTGGGACGACTGGGCCCAAACTCGCGTGACGCCGCCGCTGATCGTCGGCCATGAGGTCTGTGGCGAGGTGGTCGAACGAGGCGCCAACGTCATCGAGCCCGATGTGGGCGCATACGTCTCACTCGAGTCCCACGTGATCTGCAACGCTTGTGCCTCCTGCCGCAGCGGGCAAGGACACCTGTGTGAAAACACCCAGGTTATCGGAGTCGACCGCGATGGCGGATTCGCCGAATACATCGCCATCGACGCGCAAAACGCGTGGCCGAACCCGCCGGACCTTCCAATAGAGATCGCCGTCCTGCAGGAGAATTTCGGCAACGCGGTGCACACCGCCTTTGCCGTCGATTTGCGGGCCAAGAAGGTCCTGGTCACGGGCTCCGGTCCGGTGGGCTTGATGACGATTGCGGTGGCGCGGGCGACCGGCGCGCGCGCCCTGTACGCGACCGACATAAGCAGCTACCGCCTCGACTTCGCCCGCCGCATGGGGGCGGACCTGGCCCTCCATGCCGATGATGATGTACACGCGCGCATTCTGGAGCAGACCGACGGCGAGGGTGTGGACGTGCTGCTGGAGATGTCCGGCGCCCCGTCAGCGATCGACCAGGGCTTCTCGCTGCTCAAGCCCGGGGGCGAGGCCGCGCTGCTCGGCGTCTCGCCAGGACCCTTTACGTTCGACTGGAATGAGCACCTGGTGTTCAAGGGCGCTCAGGTTTACGGCGTCTACGGCAGGCAGCTCTGGCAAACCTGGTACCAGGCGCGCGGCCTGGTCCGCTCCGGCGCCGTCGACCTTTCGCCGCTCGTCACTCACCGCTTTACGTTCGACGAATACAAGCAGGCCTTCGAGGTGATGGCCTCCGGCGAATCAGGTAAGGTGATGATGACGCCGTAAGGCGCGCGATGAAAAGTGTCCCACCAGTCTCGCTGCTCGCGGCCGGCGCCATCGCCTTCGCCCCTGCCTGCACCATCAGCGTGCGGGAGCAGGGCTCCGCTACGACGCTGCTTCCGGATCAAGTGGCCCAGACCTTGACCGCGGCCCCCACCCTGCCTCCTACCCGCACTCCCCCCGCCAGCGCCACCCCATTCGCCTCGGCCACTCCGGCGCCGACCTCGACCGGCCTGCCCACCGCCACGGCGACGCAGGGTCCCACTCCTACCCCCACTGCGCCGCCCCTCCCGCCCGACGATCCCCGTCAGGGGATTAACCTCGCGGCGCCGGACGAGCGCGACGATTTCTCCACTCGCTATGGATGGTTCGAGTACGACGACTCGCGCGCCGCATCGATCACCTGGCAGCCCGGCCAGCTCAAGGCCACCGATCATCGCGACGATGGGTTCTTGTGGTGGAGCACCTCCGGTCACACCGCTTGGAATCTGTATGCCGAGGTGCGCGCCACAGCCGGTGAATGCGAGGGCAAGGACTCCTACGGCATGGCCATCCGCATCGGCGGCTCCGGCTACGACCGCGGCTACACGCTCGAATTCTCTTGTGATGGGCACTACCGTATGCGCAGATTCGACAGCGGCAGCCTGCCCGAGGTCCTGCAGGAGTGGACCCCCTCCGAGATGATCCACACCGGAAGCGGTGCCGAAAACCAGATCGGCTTCCTGGCCGAAGGCCCCAGCCTGACAGGTTTCGCCAACGGGCAAACCTTGGCGACGGTGGAAGATGCATTCTATGTCTTTGGAAACCTGGGGCTGTTCGCCGAGGCGAATGAGTCCGAAGGTGCGACCGCGGTGTTCCGCGATTTCGCCCTTTGGTATTTGCCGCGCTAGCCGCCCGACTGTGCGCCCCTCGCTGCTCGATCCGGCGCGGCCGAAGTTGACACCCCCAGGCTGGCACCATGCTGCTTCGCTCGGTCTGCTCTGGCTGGTCTTCGCCGCGTGCGTACCCTCCTCGCCGAGTCCCACGCCCCTTCCTTCGCCCACTCCCACGCCGACTCCGACCGTCACGTTTCCCACCTTGGTTCCGACCACCACCGAAATACCCCCCAGCACCCCGGTCCCGCCTCCGGATCCCATGGCCGGCGCTGGTGAGACGCTCTACCAGACCGATTTTGAACGCGCGCAAGGATGGCCGTTGGGGCATGACGCCCTGGGCGCCACCAGCCTGCTGGAGGGCCGGCTCTCGTTCGTTGTGTCTCTTCCCAGTGTGACCCGGGTCGCCCTCAGCCCCGCCCCCGCCGTGCGGGACTTTATCCTGCAGGCCCATTTCTCGCCCCTCGTATGCGACGGCCAAGACGAATACGGCCTGATTTTCCGCCAAACTCCCGAAGGCCAGCATCTGCGCTTCACTGTGACCTGCACCGGAGGCGTTCGTGCCCGTCGGGTGGACGGTGGCGGGCCACGGGCCCTGGTACCATTCATCGACCTTCATCCCGCAGTGGCCTCCGGCGCGCCCGGCCGGAACCGACTTTCCGTGCGGGCCGTCGGCGAAGAGGTCCACCTGTACGTAAACGGCGTCCAGGTCCTGAAGATCTCGGATTCGTCGCCGGTGGCCGGGAACAGCGGGCTCGTGGTCACCTCGGACCCGAGGGGGCAGACCACCCTCATGATCGATGAATTCGCACTTTACGAGCTGTCACCACCGGCGCCCACGACCGACGACACAGAATCCACGGAGGCCTCAGATGGCTAAGCGAAAGTTCCGCAATCGCCTCAACGATCTGGAGCCGAAGGAGTGGCTCAAATTCCAGAAGTCCTGGTTCGTTCACAACCCCCCACCGCGTCGCAAGGACGTGCTTCAGCATCCCGCGAAGTTTCCCGAGACCCTCGCCCAAGATTTCGTCGAATTCTTCACCAAGCGTGGAGCGACGGTGCTTGACCCCATGGTCGGAACGGGATCAACGTTGATCGGCTGCCTCCGCAGCCACCGGCATTCCATCGGAATCGAGCTCAACACGGAGTACGCTGAGACGGCGCGCACGATTATCTCCGCCGAGCGCGAGCACCTCGGCGATTCGGTTGAAGATCTGCGCGCCGAGGTCATCACCGCCGACGCCTCCGAAATGCACAGCCTCGACCTGCCGCAGATCGATTACGTCATCACCTCCCCCCCTTATTGGGACATGCTGCACGCTCGAGGCGCAGAGACCCAGCGTGCCCGGCGCGAGGATGAGGACCTGGACGTCGTCTACTCCGAGAACGAGCATGATTTGGGAAACATCGAGAATTACGAAGAGTTTCTCGAACGGCTGGCAGCAGTGTACGTGCAGCTTCAGGACCTTCTGAAGCCTCGCGCCTATATCACGATCATCGTCAAGAACGTAAAAAAGGGCGGCACGATCTATCCTTTGGCCTGGGACCTTGCCCGCCGTCTGGCTCGGACCTTTACGTTGAAGGACGAGCGGATCTGGTGCCAGGACAACATTCGCTTGGCGCCGTACGGCATGGGCAGCGCATGGGTTAGCAACACATTCCACCACTACTGTCTCCAGTTTCGTCACGAACCATGACCCGAGAGCTGCGCGGCCGACTTTGCCGAACCCAGAGATCCCGGGTATCCTAAGCGCGCGTCGGGCCGACCCGTTCTCACGCTCGAAGGGAGAACCATGTACCTGGCGATCGAAGGCGTCATCGGAGTGGGCAAGACCTCGCTGGCGCGTTTGTTGCTCCGCGAATTCGAGGCCGAAATTCTGCTCGAAGCCTTCGAGGAGAATCCCTTTTTATCGGACTTTTACGAGGACCGAGACCGGTACGCCTTTCAGACCCAAATCTTCTTCCTGCTCAGTCGCTACCGGCAGCAGCGAGAAACCGTCCCGGCCAAGATCGACGACGGGCATTTGATCTCCGACTATTCATTCGAGAAGGATCGCTTGTTCGCTCAACTGAACCTCTCCGGCGACGAACTGGCGACGTACGAACTCGTATACGCCGCCCTGGCGGAACGCATTCCGGAGCCCGATCTCATCGTGTATCTACAGGTTGAGACCGAAGTGGCCATGCAGCGCATCGCGCTGCGTGACCGCCCCTATGAACGGCAAATCGAGCAGGCCTACATCGACGAGCTCAACCAGGCCTATGAACGGGGGTTTGGCAATCCCGAGAGAGAGGAAGTGCTCCCCATCGACACCACTCACCTCGATTTCGTGGCCAACCGTGAGCACCTCGAGTACATCGCCAATCGGATTCGGGATGCCCTCGGAATCCCGCCCTACCAACCCCAGCTTCCCATTCAGGAGGACGTTGGCGGGTGATCATCACGCCGGAACGACTGCTTGACTTGGCTCGGTCGGATGTAGAAAATCGGGCCCGGCCTGAGAGAGTCCGCTCCGCCTGCGCGATCGGTTCCGTCGTCCACGGCGAACCCCTGCTTGGCGGGGCCGCCGACGTCGACGTCGTCATCATCCACAAGCGTACACCTCCCAAAGAACGGGAGATCGTTCGCCTCTCCCGGGATGTTCATCTCGATCTTTACCATTATCCTGACGACGACTTTCAGTCGCCGCGCGAAGTACGCCTCGATCCTGACTTGGGCCCGGCCATCGAGGCCGGGGTCCCTCTCTACGACCCCGACCATTTCTTCGACTGGCTGCAGGCCGGAGTGCGCGCCCAGTTCCACCGACCCGGGCACATGCTAGAGCGCGCTGAAGTCCGATTGGCCCGCGCCCGGGCCGTTCAGCATGAACTCCTGAAGGGCAGCGGGCATTGGCCGCAGTCGTTGGTGCGCGCCGCCCTGGAGGCGGCCAGGGCCGCGGCCTCCCTCAGCGGGCCTCCCCCTGAAGGGCGACGCATGCTGGTCGGGCTCCGGCGCCAGCTTTCCCTGCTGGACCGGCTCGATCTCTTCGCCGGATTGATTGAGCTGATCGGGGCCGAGGCGTCCGACAGCTGGAGCCTCCCCCAATGGCTCTCCGCCTGGGCGAAGGCCTTTGACCTGGCGATGGAGGCCGACCGGCTGCCGACGCTATCGGAAGTGCGTCGCGACTACTACTTGCGCGGTTTCCAAGCCTTGGCGGACGCTGAGCAGGAGCAGGCGGTGCTGCCGCCCTTGATCCTCTCGTGGCAGATCACCGGGCGTTCGGCTGCATCGACCGATGACGAGGTGGACAGAATATGGGAGGATCTTCTACGTACGACCGACCTTCAGGCCGAGCGGGCAAAAGAGAAAGCTCAGGAGCTGGAGTCGTATTTGGATCGTGTAGAGCTATTCCTGGAGAGTTGGGGTGCGGAGCATGGTGTCTGATCACGGCCTTGAAATGGAGCCGGGCAAGAAATTTGTAGCCGTCGCCGGCAACATCGGCGTGGGTAAGTCCACGCTCGTCGAACGCCTCGCTGACAAGCTCGGTTGGGACCCGTTCTACGAACCGGTCGGCGAGAATCCGTATCTGGCTGATTTTTATGAGGACATGCGCTCCTGGGCCTTCCAGTCACAGGTGTTCTTTCTCACCCGACGATTGCACGCCCACCGTCAGCTGCTGGAGCACCCCACATCCGCGCTGCAGGACAGGACCGTGTATGAGGACGCCGAGGTCTTCGCGGCCAACCTTCACCAGCGCGGCTTGATGGCCCACCGCGACTACGACACTTATCGTGAGCTGTACGAGGTGCTTACGGTCCTCCTGCCCGCGCCCGATATGGTCGTGTATTTGCGGGCCAGGGTAAGCACACTCATGGATCGCATCGCAATTCGGGGCCGCGACTACGAAAAGCAGATCGAGATCGATTACCTGTCACGGCTCAACGAACTCTACGAGGCATGGATCGAGCGCTTCTCACTCTGCCCGGTGCTCACCGTTCCCGCGGATGATCTCAACTTCGCCACCAACGCAGCGCACCTAGATCTCATCAGCAGGAAGATTCAAGAACGACTGGCGGGTAAGGAGGAGGTCGTTTTCGAGGCCGAGGAGGTCGCCCGGGTGAACGGCGGTCTCTAACCAGCGTCACACCCATCTAGCTCGTCGCGGGGTTGCAGGCTGGCTTGTGAAGCCGGCATATCATTCCACTCGCATCCTGCTTCGCTCTCTCGATCCGATCCGGGATGATGGGTGAGTGTTTGGGCGCGGGGGCGGGGCCGGGCATCCAGCTGCCTGAAAAGTGGGCCGGCCCCGCCCCACGTGGCCAGCGCTTCGGAGCCGGGATGAGGAAGACCGTTTTCCTTGCTTGAGCAATATCGTTACTGTACAATCTCACCAACAACGTAGCCGATCGGGCGTCATCATTCAATCCTGAGGGAGAGTGCCCGATGACCATTATCAAAGTGTCCGCCGCGTCGCGTACCTCTGCTGTAGCCGGGGCCATCGCGGGGGTGGTCCGGGATACGAATCGGGCCGAGGTACAAGCGATCGGCGCCGGCGCGGTCAATCAGGCCATCAAGGCCGTGGCCATCGCCCGAGGCTACCTGGACGAAGACGGCATCGAAGTCGTGTGCTTGCCGGAATTTACCACCGTCGACATCGAAGGCAAAGAACGGACCGCAATGCGCCTGGTGGTCGAACCCCGCTGAATTCCACGCTCCACCGCCAGGCGGGCGACCGGGCCCTTAGCCGCCTCCTGCACTGTACGTTTCGGAACCCAAATAAGGCAGTCTGAGCAGTGCGGCTTCCACAGTGAGCTGCAAATTGGCGTACAAGTTGAGTCCCACCATGGCGTTCTCAATCGCCCGTGCGACCGAGACCGCCTGCCGGGCGGACACCGACTCCGCCAAATCGTCGACATCCACCAGCCGGTCTGCGCCTGAGGTTCCATCTCGAACCCCGTGCGCCCTCAGCATCACGTCCCGCCAAACTCCCAGCCACGTTTCGAACATTTCACCGGCGCGCTCCCGCTCGGCGGCCGCGTCCTTTTTTGGCACGAGCGCTTCGGCAAATCCAAAACGCTCAATCCGGGAGGCGAAGAGCATTTTCCGCAGATCCTCCACGTGGGACCTGCGCCGCTCCACCGCCTCCGGATCTTGCGCCAGCCGCAGGGCGACCCCGGGGCGGCCGGCCGCCAGCCCGGCGAACAGTGCCGCATCATCCGGATCGTCCACGCGCTCTCGCAGACCAGCCTCCAGGACAGCCTCCGGGACCGGCCGCAGCGGTAGCACCTCGCAGCGGGACACGATCGTCTGCAGAAGGGACTCCTTTGAGCGGGCCGTCAGGATCAGTACGGATTCAGCGGGCGGCTCCTCGAGCGTCTTCAACAGCGCGTTGGCGGCCTCTCGGCTCATCTCGTGGGCGCGCAAGATCAAGACCACGCGGCGCTGCGCCTGATACGGCGCCAGCGCGATCCCGCGCTGCAGTTCGCGGATCTGCTCGACCTTGAGCGTCGCCTCGCCCGCTTCAGACTGCACGAGATGCAGATCAGGATGCCGACCAGAGTGGGCCTGCTGGCAAGGCCGACACGAACCGCAGGGAGCCGCGGCCCCCTGCTCACAGAACAGCGCCTGCGCCAGCTGTGTGGCCAGCGTCCGTTTGCCGACCCCATCGGGCCCGGTGAACAAATAAGCGTGCCGCAGCCCCCCTTCACTCAGGTGCTGCTGCAGGAACGAAACCGCCCACGCGTGTCCGATCAAATCCCAGCTCACGGGCGTATTGTAGCCCAGTCCGCGCGTCCTATTCCCAGACACAAAAACACTCCAGTATAATGTCCGCACAGAGCGACCGAGGATCGCGTTAAGGTCATGCTACGACGAATTTTGAAGTTCGGCCCGATTGCTCGACTGCGGCGCAACCACGGGCTGGAACACGCAACCATCCACCTGCTCAGCGCTCGCTACCCGCGCGCCACTTTGGTGGGCCGCTCCGACACCAGAGGCTTCTATCTGTACGGCGAAATCCCAACTCACGCGGTTTCCGAGGCCGCCCAGCAGGCACTGGATCGACTGCGCAGCGGTGAAAGGCATCTCGCGCTGCACCCCAACTGCGGGACCAACCTTCTGACGGGCGGCATCCTGGCCAGCCTGTCCGCGTATTTCTCGCTGCTCGCGGCGCGAAAGGACGAAAGTTGGTCCGACCGCTTGGCGCGGCTGCCTTTCGTGATCATGCTGACAACGCTGGCCCTGATCCTCGCGCAACCTCTGGGGATTGCCGCCCAGCGTCACGTGACGACGGCCGGCGACCCGGGCGACATGGAGATCACGGAGATCCGCCACCTCTCTTCGCACGGGCGGGCCATGCATCGTGTCCTCACCAGCGACTGATCGCCAGCCACCCACCGTCTACATCTTCTACGGCGATGATGAGTTCGCCATGGCCGAGGCGCTGCGAGAGCTTCGCGGACGCTTCTCCCCACCAACTGCGGACCTGAATACCGAGAACTTCGAGGGGGGGAATCTGGACTTCGCCCGTCTTGAGGAAGTGTGTCTTTCCGCCCCGTTCCTCGCCGAGCGCCGCCTGGTGATTGTCGAAGACGCCGATCAGCTCACCCGATCCAAGGCCGGACGCGAGCGATTGTTATCGCTGCTCGGGCGACTCCCGCCCACAACCGCCCTCGTGCTGCTGGTGCCGGTCGAACTGCGGCGCAACAATGACCTCTCCCGCTTCAAGCGCAATTCGGCCCTGCTGACCTGGGCTCAGGACCCGGAACACCGGGACGGCTGCTACGTTCAGGCCTTCGTGCGGCGTTCAGGCCAGGCGTTTGTGCAGTGGGCCATCGCGCGCGCCAGGCAGCACGGGGGAGAGATCGAACCCCAGGCCGCACAGCTCTTGTCCAATTACGTGGCCGACGATCCGCGCTTGGCCGACCAAGAGCTGCGCAAGCTGCTCGACTATGTCGATCGCGACCGGCCCGTCTCCGCCGCCGAGGTGGAGCGTCTGACTCCCCTGTACGGCCAAAGCGACGTATTCGCCATGGTCGACGCCGTGGGAGGGCGGGACGTTCGCCACGCCCTGGCGCACCTGCACGAGCTTCTCCGTCACGAGGAGCCTCGCTACGCGTTTGCCATGATCGTGCGTCAGTTTCGCCTGCTCATTCAGGCCAAAGAAGCCGTCGAGGCCGGCCTGGATCCCGCGCAGGCGATGAGCGAGCACCCATTTGTCGTCGAAAAGGCGACGCGTCAGGCGCGCAATTTTTCACTCGCCCATCTCGAGCGGATCTACGATCAGCTGTACGCGCTGGATGTGGATTCGAAGACGGGCAGGGCGCTGCTCACGCCGGCACTCGATGATTTGATCGTGCGCCTGGCGCGCTGACCGACCGCATCCTCGACGCGGTCTATCAGCCCCGTCCACCCCCGGCAATGCAATCGCACTTGAATTCGAGCGGCGCGGTTCAGCCGGCGGTTGGCTCCGCTTCGCCTCCCACCGCCACCCCCAACCACAAGTGCTCGGGCAACACCGAGCGGCTGGCTTCGATCCTCACGCCGCCCGCGTCGGGTGGGGGGTCCTCGCCGGCGGTGTCCGGATGCACAACACACAGCGTCGGCTGGGCACCGTACTTCTCCCGATAGTAGCGCGCTGCCCGTTCCAGTCGGGTGGCAAGCGGGGCGGAAACGTCGGCGTCGTACCAAAGCATGCCGACGGCCAGTGTGCTCTTCTCAGCGGCCTCCATAGCTCAGCACTCCCTCCATTCGCCAGCGCCGTGTGCGCAGATCGTGCGACAGCAGCGCCCGTAGTCCACATTGGGCCCGAACCCTGAACCACTGCCGATCCGCGCCCGCTTCTCCGCCGGGGGCTTGAAATGCCTCGACGGATCGAACTTTGTAGCGGCGACCGCGCCAGGTGAACACGCGCGGTGCAGCCGAGGTCGAGGCGCATGCAACGGAAACGAGCTCGCCCTCACCCAGCCCGGGCCGGATCCGCCGCAGCGGCGCCGTCGCGGCCCTCATCGCGGGCGCTTGAAATCGGACGCCGTCAGCGCGCCGGGCCGCTGGCTGGCCAGCTCAACGGCCGTGGCCAGGTCGTGCGCCGGCAACCAGGCCACCTGGGCCACCACCTGCGTCTCACCGGCCCGGAAGCGGAACCCTCCAACCTCCTCGCCTGCCTGCCCCCGCACCACGTCGGCCCGCCGGGCGCCGATCGCCTCCAGCTCCGCCGGCAGTGTGCGGGCCGCCAGAAACAGATGCACGCCCACCTCGCCGCCGGTCTCGATCAGGCTGCTAAGCGGGGCCATCACCGACCCTTCCACCGCCTGCCCCAGGGGCTCAAGGTCGTCCACCAGCAGCACGAGGGCAGGGCGCGCCATTCCCAGTCGACGGCGCCGCCGCACCTCGCCGGCCAGCCAATGCACGAGATCACTGGCGAGGCGCGCCTCGCTGGCCAGGTCCGCCAGCGCGTGGGGCAACGCCTCCAAAAAGACCAGCTCGCGGCCGGAAAGATCGATTCCGAGCAGCCGCAGTTGAGAGGGACGGCTGGCCATCGCTAGCGAGAGGGCCGCTGCGCGCAACAGCTCTGACTTCCCCGCGCCCCCACCGCCCTCGATCCACAAATGGGCGTTGCTTTCGGACGCCAGCGGCAGCGTGAGCGGCCGACCCTGGTCGCTGATCCCCAACACCGCCGTCAGGGGATCGGGGTCGCCCATGGCGTGCATCAGCGGCAGAAGGCGGACCTCGTCCTGGCCCCCGGATTCGACCTCGATGGCCAGCCCGCCGGTCTCCCGGGCCACCCGCACGTCGGGTGCTCCCAGGGCCGCCGCCACCTCCCGGCGGGCCCGCTCCACTTGCTCGAGGCGCGTGTATCCCATCGGCGTCACGTGGTACCGCACTCGCCCATCCGACACCTGGGCCCCGCTCACTCGGACGGGCAGTTCGAGCGCCGACAGTGTGCGTTCAAGTCGATCCGCCTGGCGTTCGAGCCAGACTCGTTGTGTGGGGCCCAGTACCATAAACACTCCTGACAGCGGCTTGGGTAGAACAAGTGTTCTAACCATCATCATAACTGCACGTATGTTCTATTGTCAAGCGCACCTTGGAGGCCTTCTTTGGGGGTGGGGAGCCACCTGGATTACGCGGTCAGAGCGTTCAAGGGATGGCCCACGAGACAACCGATCCGGGATCAAGACCAGAAAGGAGAAACACGCTGTGCTCTCTGCGGTGAGATTCTTCGATGGTCGGGACCATTTACCGTGGCGGTGGTTCGTGATAGGCTACTAGGGAGCGGGCCCGCTGGGCCCACATACCATTCCGGGAGAGATGTTTAGCAACCCCTTCGTATTGGACGGCCTCAAACTCGTCGCCGTCCTCCTTCTCGTTTTAGCCAACGGATTCTTCGTCGCATCTGAGTTCGCTCTCGTCAGCGTCCGCAAGACCCGAATCTACGAACTGCTCGGTCAGGGCAATCGGAGGGCGCAGTGGGTGGCCCGGGCTATCGAAGACCCGGACAGCGTGATCGCGGCCACCCAGCTCGGCATCACCCTCTCCAGTCTGGGCTTGGGCTGGATCGGCGAGCCCGCGTTGGCTCACCTGCTCGAACCGCTGGTCGGGCTGTTTCCACCCGCCGTTCAATCCGGCCTCTCGCACACCCTCTCGGCCGGCATCGCCTTCGCCATCATCACGTTCCTGCACGTGGTGGTCGGCGAGCTGGCGCCCAAGTCGATCGCGCTGCAAAACCCCGAATCCACCTCGCTGGCCGTCGCCCGCCCCACGATCTGGGCCGAGTGGATCTTCAAACCCGTGATCATCCTCCTCAACGGCGCCGGCAACGCGCTGCTGCGCTTCGCGGGCGTGAGCCCGGCCAGCGGGCACGAGATGGTGCACTCCGTCGAGGAGTTGAAAATGGTGCTCTCCGCCAGCGCCGAGGAGGGCGTCGTCGAACGCCGCCAGGAGCAGATCCTGCGCGCGGTCTTCGACTTCGGCGACACCCTGGTGCGCCAGGTTATGGTGCCCCGCACCGAGGTCGTGGCCGTCCAGGCCGACGCCACCCTGCACGAGCTCATGGAGTTGGTCGGCGAAGAGCCCTTCACCAAGCTGCCCGTCTTCGAAGAGCGGGTGGATCACATTTTGGGTGTGGTCTACGTCAAGGACGTCCTGCGCGCGATCCGCCAAGAGCCGGACACCGCTCTGCGCGCGCGGGACTTGATGACCGACGCCATCTTCGTCCCTGAGGCGGCGCCCGTCTTTTCGCTTCTGGAGCTGTTCCGCTCCCACCGCCAGCACATCGCTATCGTGCTCGACGAATACGGTGGGACCGCCGGCGTGGTCACACTGGAGGATCTGCTGGAAGAAATCGTCGGGGAAGTCAGCGATCCATTCGACAGCGAGCCGGAGATTCAGCCCCTCGCGGACGGCTCGTCGTTGATCGATGGATTGACGCTGATTGAAGAGGTCAATGAACACTTCGACCTCGACCTCGGCGACCCTAACTACGATACGATCGCGGGCTATGTGCTGGGTCGGCTGGGGCGTTTGGCTAAAGTCGGGGATTCGATCACCGTCGACGGTACGCGCCTTCAAGTGGAAGCCATGGACGGCCTGCGCATCGCCCGGGTTTCGCTTACGCCGCTCGACGCGCTGGCCCCGAGGGAGCGGCCACCGCTGAGGGAAGGCTCGACCCACGACGGACACTAAAACGATGTACGCCGAGGTCGCCGTCAATCTGCCGGCGGTCGACGGCGCCTTCCATTACCACATTCCCGATCAAGCGCGCTTCGCCGGCCTCTCCCCCGGCCACCTGGTCACGGTGCCATTCGCTTCCCGCCGGGCGCAGGGCGTCGTCGTCGGGATAACTCAGACTTCACCCGTCGCCGACACCAAGCCGCTCGAGGACGTGGTCGATCCGGATCCGGTGCTCACCCGGGCCCAGCTCGATCTCGCCTGCTGGATGGCCGAGGCCACGCACTCGCCGCTCATCGATTGCCTGACCGTCATGCTCCCGCCCGGTCTCAGCCAGCAGGCGGACGCCGAGTACACGCTTGAGCGCCCTCAGGCGGAGCCCGAAGAGCGCGTCGAGGCGCGGCTGGTGGGCCTGCTTCAGCGTCGGGGCCCGCTTCGAGGTCGGCAGATTGAACGCGCCCTGTCGCGCATGAACTGGCGCCGGGCGGCCGACCGCCTGCTCGGCCGCGGTGTGCTCTCGCGACGGTCGGTTCTGGACCCCCCACGCGTCAGCGCCCGCCGGGTGCGCACCGCCCGCCTGGCGGTTCCCCCCGAACGAGCCCGCGCCGCCTACGACGAGGTCGGCCATCGCGAATCCACCCTGAGACGCCGCCAGAAAATCCTCGACGCTTTGATCCAGGAGGGTGAGCCGTTGGACGTCACCTGGGTGTACGCGGAGAGCGGCGGCAAGCTGCGCGACTTGCGCTACCTGGAGGATATGGGGCTGGTCGCCCTCGGCGAGGCGGAAGTTTGGCGTGATCCCCTCGAACACGTCGAGTATGTGCCGCGCCAGCCGCCCGCCCTCACACAGGCTCAGCGGGAAGCCTGGCAGGCGATCGAACAGGCGCTCGAGGCCGACCATGAGGACGGCAGGGCGCTGCTGCTTCACGGTGTCACCGGATCCGGCAAAACGGAGCTCTACCTGCGGGCGGTGGCGGCGGTGCTCAAGCGCGGCCAGCGTGCTATCGTGCTGGTTCCCGAGATCGCCCTCACCCCGCAGACGGTGCGACGCTTCCTTGCCCGCTTCCCGGGCCGCGTCGGCCTGGTGCACTCTCAGCTGTCCGAAGGCGAACGCTACGATACCTGGCGCCGCGCCCGCCGGGGCCTGCTGGACGTGGTGGTCGGACCTCGCAGCGCGCTGTTCACTCCCTTGCCGGATATCGCATTGCTGATCCTCGACGAGTCCCACGACGAGGCCTACAAAGCGACCCACCGCGCGCCCCGCTATCACGCCCGTGACACGGCCCAAGCGTATGCAGAGATCCTGGGCGCCACGTGCTTGCTGGGCAGCGCCACGCCCGATATCGTGACCGTCCATCGGGCCCGGCAAGGCGCGATGCGTCGGGTCACGCTGCCTCGCCGCATCCTCGGCCACCAAGAACGCATCGACCGTCAGGCGGAGCGGCTGGGCATCACCCCCCGCTATCGTCCCGCCGAGGGAGCCGCCCGCTCAATTGAGCTGCCGCCGGTGAGGGTGGTGGACATGCGTCAGGAGCTGAAGGCCGGCAACACATCGCTGTTCAGCCGCCCGCTGCAGAAGGCCCTGGGCGAGGTGCTCGAGGCCGACGAGCAAGCGATCTTGTTTCTCAACCGCCGCGGCGCTGCGACCTATGTGTTCTGCCGCGACTGCGGTTGGGCCGCGCACTGCCCCCAGTGCGACCGCCCGCTGGCCCACCACCCCGATCCCGGATTGCTGCGCTGCCATCACTGCGGCTACGAGCGCGGGGTGCCCGACCACTGTCCGAAGTGCGGCGGCGAACGGGTGCGCCACTTCGGCGCCGGAACCCAGCGCGTGCAGAGCGAGCTCGAGCGCCGCTTCCCCGGCGTTCAGGCGCTGCGTTGGGACGCCGACACCACTCGTCGCAAGGGCGCCCACGCGATCATCCTGGCCCATTTCGCCGCCCACCGCGCCGATGTGCTCGTCGGCACCCAGATGGTCGCTAAAGGGCTGGACCTCCCGCTCGTCACCCTCGTGGGCGTGATCTCAGCCGACACCGGTCTCAACTTGCCGGATTTCCGAGCGACCGAGCGCACCTTCCAGGTGCTGACCCAAGTCTCGGGGCGGGCCGGCCGCGGGTTGTTGGGTGGGCGAGTGATCTTGCAGACTTACCATCCCGACCATTACGCCATCCGCGCCGCCGCCCGGCACGACTTCGAAGCCTTCTACAGGGCTGAACTCGATCAACGGCGCAAGCTCGCCTACCCTCCCTTCGTACGCCTGGCCCGGCTCGTATACCGCCACACCTCGAACTCACGCGCGCGGTCAACCGCCCACGAGCTGGCCGAAGAGCTGCGCCCCAAACTGGCGCAGTCTGGACTGGATGGAGGCCTGATCGGGCCGGTGCCGTGTTTCTATGAGCGCCTGCGCGGGGAATTTCGCTGGCAGTTGATCGTGCGGGCCGACGATCCTGTGAATTACCTGCCCGACCCCGTACCGGAAGGCTGGCAGGTCGACGTGGATCCGGTCTCGCTGCTCTGACCGCCATTGCGCCCGAGCAGGAGGACCTGTGACGGAGCTGCGAAGCTTCCTTGAGAAGCGAAGCCATCTTCGATGGCGATATCGAGGTTTACCACGACGCCACGGTTCCCGACCTCACGATTTACGAAGGGTCGGTGACGCCGCACCGCATCGACGGGCTGCCATTTCACGACTGCACCCCGACCGAGGCGGTGCGCCAGGACAGCGCCGACATGGCGCTTGATCCCTCTTCCGAGAACGCCGACCTCGATCCCTCCCATCCGTATCCGCTTAGACCTGG
The DNA here is from genome assembly GCA_964517315.1 of uncultured Anaerolineaceae bacterium. GTDB lineage: Bacteria > Chloroflexota > Anaerolineae > Anaerolineales > E44-bin32 > DASWJQ01. Next base: position 23,571 of record CAZFCJ010000049.1, read on the forward strand.
CCGACCACAGGGAACCGCGCTTCGGGGACGCTGCGGTCGGCCCGTACACCCTGTTGATATCGAAGGGGACCCCGAAAGGGGTAAGGGGGCTCAGCGACGACGAAAGCAGGGTTCTGATGAAGATTCAGCAACTCCCGACCCATAGAAGAACCCCCTTATCGGGGGATGCTCCAATCGATCCGTTCTCTTCAAGAACCCTCTGAGCCCGATCTCAAGCCCGTCTCGCATCGTCCTCCGGCCAGCCGTGGATGAGCGGCCGCCGGTGGCCCCGCTGACCTCAGACTCGCATCTCACTGTGTTGGTATAAGGATTCCTGGATCGCCATCACCTTGCGCCGCAGTTCATCGTCGGTGTCGATCAGCTCGCCGATCTTGTCGCAGCCGTACATCACTGTGGTGTGGTCGCGGCCGCCGAGCGCCTTCCCGATCTCCGGCAGCGAGCTTTCGGTCTCCTCCCGGATCAGGTACATGGCGACCTGGCGCGGCAGCGCGACCTCACGCGAGCGATCCCGGCTCAACATGTGATCTTCATCGACCCCGAAATGCTGGGCCACGATGCCAATGATCTGTTCAACGGAAAGTGAGCCTTCGCGAGGCAGGAAATCGGCCAGCGCCCGCTCGACCACTTCTCGATCGAGATCGATACCGCTCAAATCGGAGAACGCCAGGACGCGTGTCAACGCCCCTTCCAGCTCACGGATGTTGCTGCGGATATGGTGCGCGATCACCTCCAGCATCGCCGGGTCGACGTCGCGGCCGGCGCGCTCGGCTTTGGAGCGCAGGATCGCCAATCGGGTTTCAAAATCGGGTGGCTGGATGTCGGCCGTCAAGCCCCACTCAAAGCGCGAGCGCAGCCGCTCCTCCAACGTGACCAGGGCCTTGGGCGATCGATCCGAGGAAATCACGATCTGCTTGTCATGACTGTGCAGCGTGTTGAAAGTGTGGAAAAACTCCTCCTGCGTCGATTCTTTACCGGCGATGAACTGGATGTCGTCGACGAGCAGCACATCGCTGCGCCGGTACCGTTCGCGGAAGGAGTCCGTCGTGTGGGAGCGGATCGCGTTGATCATGTCGTTGGTGAACTCTTCCGACGACACGTACAGCACACGCAGGTTTCGTTCACAACAGGCCTGGCCGATGGCGTGGAGCAGGTGGGTCTTCCCCAGACCCACGCCGCCGTACAGGAACAGCGGATTGTAGGCCCTGGCCGGGCTCTCCGCCACGGCCACCGCCGCGGCGTGCGCCAAACGATTGCTCGGCCCGACCACGAAATTCTCGAACGTGTAGCGGCCGCTGTGTTCCCA
>CAZFCJ010000050.1:0-24204 GCA_964517315.1 uncultured Anaerolineaceae bacterium
ATGGTCACCGAGAAGGTCAAGGTCGGGACGGAGGTGGAGTGGGAGCTGGTGGATGCGGCGCCGCCACCGCCGCCCCCAGCTGAGACACTAGTGGCCACGGGAACGTCAGTTCCACCCGGTCTTAATGCTGGGATCGCGGGGAGTTCAACACCTGAGGCATCTCGGCCAGCAACCCCCGAACCCCAGTCGACTCCGGTCCCGAATGGTGAGGAAAGTGGAGAAGATGGGGTCGGGGGTCGGGGGGACGGTGAATATACTCAGGGCAGAAACCTCCTGCAGGGCGCAGACGCCATACTTCAAATGGGCCAAGTGCTTCATGCCGCTCGCCAGGTGAGGATGGAGGAAGTTGGCAGCACTATACGGGTCTATGGCCCCAGATCTGCGCGTTCGACCTTGGGTTGGAACAGAATGACCAACTGGATCCGGCCGGAGAATGTGCGGAACATACCACGATCCGCATCGAGCCAAGGCATCTCTCAAATGGCCTCCGGCGCGACCGCGCTTGGACTTGCCACAAATTTATACTTCGATACCAGTAACTACATGCGAGGAACAATCGACCGGCATGAATATGCTGCTTCACTCACGGTGGATACTGGCGTAACTATTGGAGGGGCATTAGTTGCCGGTGCAGCCGCCGGGGCCGTCAGCGGCTCCATCGCAGGTGCAATCGGTGGCGCGATCACTGTACCCATTGTGGGCTCCGTGCCTGGAGCTGTCATAGGAGCTGTAGCTGGAGCCGCTCTTGGAATTGCTATCGCTGCGGGCTTGGCGATTGGATTCGAGTCCAGTGGCCTAAGAGAACAAGTGATCGGTGACGTGGCAAATCTCTATAGGCGATGGACAGGTGAGCAGGAGCAGCCATATAGTGTGGGATGGATGCATGCTACCTCAAGCTCAGTGGGACCCTGAGAGTGCAAACGATGGCTCATTCTAGCCACGCTAAGGCGTTATGGAAAAATCAATTGGACCGTGAGAGGTCAACGGATTCCAGTTGGACACTGAAATCTCTAATTGCACCTTTTGGTATCTGGCTGTTACTCAATGTCTGGAGTTCTTTCGAGAGAGATGTCCTGGGGCAGTCGACACTCGTTATCACGATCTTGGTGGCGGTTTCCGTTGGTAGTTTCATCGCACTTCGCTTGCTCCGCAGAAGTCGGTCTCGGGATAGATTATTCAGGAGGAGAGCAGCTTTAATACTGGCCCAATACAACACAGTAATGGTAATTTCCCTTTCTTCGCTGAGCCTTCGACTGGCCTACGTAATCTCTGTCCAGTTTGGCATACCGTCTTGGGTGCAGGGAATTTACCTTGTCACATACTTCTTGGTGATCGCGTTGGCATTGCTCATGGCACCTTCCAGTCTTCCCAGCTCGGGGGAGCTCGAGGAAGCTAACCGGAAATACGGTCCTTGGATCCCACGGCTGGTAGCCGCCCAAGCCACGGCGGTCGGAATTGGTGTGTTCATGGGAGCATGGGCGATGCATAGCGCCGTACAGATTGGATCGATTCTAGTAATGGCTTTGGCTTTGCTCATCGCCTATTTTCTGGTCGCTATAGGTATGATCGGTATCCACCGTAGCTTACTCCTTGCAAGGACTGTCTGGTCTGAGTAGTCAAAATCACCGAGTTATCTGCTCTTGGCTTTTGTGAGGAAGAAAGCCTCAATAATCTTGTCCTTGTGGTGCGTAGTTCGTTTAGAACTATTAGCCTGCCCCTCGCTTTTCGTCTTATATCGTGCAGTTGATATCCCTTGACAATTTCCGCCTAACTCTCAGACGGTAAGGCCACTCCACACCTCATCTCGATTCCCGAAATCCGGATCCCGAGTCAGGGCAACCGGCCGCTCCAGCCTGATGTTCCTTACTGGGCGCTCAGCGCTCCGTGCTCAGTGCTCAGTGCTTGCACCCCATCCCTTGGTCTCTCACCCGCTTGATGTTATCTTTCCCCCATGCTGCCCGAAGTCTCAGTCATCGTCCCCTGCTACAACGAAGCCTCGACGATCGAGGGAACCCTGGAGGCGCTGCGCAATCAAACTTTTCCCATCGAGCGCATGGAGGTGTTGGTCGTCGATGGGATGTCCGAAGATGGGACCCGAATCCGGGTCAATGAATATGCTCGGGTACATTCCCGGCTCGCGGTCAAATTAGTCGACAACCCGGATCGGGTCATCCCGGCCGCACTCAATCGGGGGATCGAGGCGGCACGGGCGGAAGTGATCGTGCGCCTCGACGCGCATGCGGAGCCGGAACCGGATTACGTCGAACGCTGTCTGCAGGTGTTGCAGGCCACCGAGGCCGCCAACGTCGGCGGGTTGTGGCAGATCGAGCCCGGCGGACCGAATTGGCAGGCGCGCTCGATCGCGGTCGCCGCCGCGCACCCGCTCGGCGCCGGCGACGCCCGCTATCGGGTGTCAGGCGATGCCGGGCCGGTCGACACGGTGCCCTTCGGCGCGTTTCGAAGGGTGTGGCTGGAGCGGGTCGGGCCGTTCAATGAGCGGCTGCTGACCAACGAGGACTACGAGTACAACGTCCGCCTTCGTGAGGCGGGCGGGACGGTGTGGTTTGATCCCGCGATCCGTTCGACGTACTATGCTCGGCCGACGTTCGGCGCGCTGGCGCGGCAGTACGCGCGTTATGGCTACTGGAAAGCGCGCATGCTCCTGAGCTACCCGAATACGCTGCGCTGGCGCCAGGCGCTGCCGCCGATTTTCGTCCTGGTCTCGGTGGCCCTGCTGGTCGCGGGCTTCCTCTGGCCGCTGGGGTGGAGCTTGCTGGGGTTGCAGTGGGCCTTTTATGCTGTGGTTCTGGTGATGGCGAGCGAGCACCGCGCCACCGGAAGCGGCGACCCTGCGCTGCACATCGGCCTGCCGATCGCGTGGGCGATCATGCACGTAAGCTGGGGCGCGGCCTTCTGCGTAGGCCTCTTGAGTGGATTTACCGCGGAGACCGCGGAGAACGCAGAGAATTCGTAGCACAAGTAACGCTATGCAAAGAGGGGGTAAGGTGAGTGCCAGGGAGTTAAACCGACTGACTGAGGGGATCATTGGAGCAGCCATTGACGTTCACAAGGTGCTGGGGCCAGGGTTACTCGAATCGGCTTACGAAGCCTGTCTAGCTTATGAAATTGCTGAGCGAGGATTGGGTGTTGAGCGCCAGATATCGCTGCCGATCACTTATAAGGGGGTCAAGCTGGATGCAGGTTATCGACTAGACTTATGGGTTCAACGATCCGTTGTGGTTGAGGTGAAGGCGATAGATTATCTTGAGCCAATCCATTCTGCACAGCTCCTATCATACTTGCGTCTGTCCGGTTGCTCACTTGGTTTACTGATTAACTTCAATGTCAAAGTCCTCAAATGAGGAATCCGACGTGTGGTCCACAATTTCCCCGATTAATACTTCTGGAAATCGGAGGACGGAGGGGAATGACGGAGTTGATAGATGGCATCTAGGCGTTGTTATATGGAATCCTGCCCATAGCAGGCCGGGAGAAGGCAAGGTCGCAGGATGAAATCAGATCTCACATTAGGATGACTGAACGATACTTGTCCCAAATCTCTGCGCTCTCCGCGTTCTCTGCGGTCAATCTCTCATTATGAACCCGGCGGAACGTAGAACCATCGCCTGGCGCTTTCGGGAAGGCGAACGCCGCATCCTTCTGATCCTGGGCGACTTGATCGCCAGCGGCGGGGCGGCGTTCCTCGCCCTGGCCCTTTGGGCCCAGCTCGATTGGTTCGGATTCTCCTGGGAATTCATCCGCTTCCGCGCCGGCTGGGTGGTGTTCCTGCCGCTGGCGTGGTTGGTCCTGATCGTCAACCAGTACGACCTGCGGCGGGCCGGATCCTGGGGTGAGACGGTCAAGGGGGTCTTGGTCTCAGCAGGCGTAGGGTTGGCGCTGTACACGTTCGTCTACTTCCTCCCCGACGAGCCCGGCTCGTTGCCCAGGCGCGGCCCCCTGTACTTCCTGTTCTTCACCACGGCCTTCACACTGGCCTGGCGCTGGCTGTACATTCGAGTGTTTACGGCCCCGGCGTTTCTGCGCCGGGTGCTGGTGGTCGGCGCCGGCGAGACCGGGCGCACGATGCTGAATGTGATCAAAGGCATGAACCCTGCCCCGTTCCATCTGGTGGGACTGGTGGACGACGACGAAGACTTGCAGCGCACCCAGGTCAACGGTGAGACGGTGCTCGGCGGCAGCGACGACTTGATGCGCATCGTGCACGACGAGGCCGTCTCCGACATTGTGGTCGCCATCGTGGGCGAGATGAACGGGCGCATGTTCCAGGCGCTGCTCGACGCGCAGGAGCAGGGGGTGGAGATCGTGCGCATGCCGGTGGCGTACGAAGAGCTGCTCAACCGCCTGCCGATCCGGCACCTGGAGGCCGATTGGCTGCTGCGATCGTTCGTGGACGAAATTCGCGTCACGGGGACCTACCAGATCGCCAAACGCCTGATGGACATCACGGGGGCGTTGATGGGCCTCGGCTTCTTCTCCCTCTTTTACCCATGGATCGCGCTCGCAATCCTCATCGAGAGCGGCCGGCCGATCCTGTTCCACCAGACCCGGCTCGGGAGCGGGGGCCGCATTTTCCACCTGCTCAAGGTGCGCACGATGGTCCATGACGCCGAGGCCGACGGCCAGCCGCATTGGGCCCGGGAAGGGGATCCCCGCGCCACGGTCGTCGGCAAGCTGCTGCGCCGCACCCATCTGGACGAGTTCCCACAGTTCTGGAACGTGCTGCGCGGCGACATGAGCCTGGTCGGGCCGCGGCCCGAGCGGCCGGGGCTCGTCGAGGAGCTCGAGCGCGAAATTCCCTTTTACCGGGCCCGGCTGCTGGTCAAACCGGGGATCACGGGGTGGGCGCAGGTGAACTACGGCAAGGGGGCCTCGGTCCAGGGCTCGGCGGAGAAGCTCGAGTACGATCTGTACTACATCAAGCACCGCGGCCTCCTGCTGGATCTGTGGATCATCCTGCGCACCGCGGGGGCGGTGCTCGGCTTCAGGGGCGTGTAGGTGCCGACCGCTTTGGTCACCGGCGGGGCCGGGTTCATCGGCTCCAATCTCGTGCGCGGATTGCTCGAGCGCGGCGCTCAAGTAAGGGTGCTCGACGATCTGTCCGGCGGAAGCCGGGAGAACCTCGCCGGCCTTGACGTAGAGGTCATCGAGGCGGACGTGCGCGACCGCGATGCGCTCGCCGGAGGTGTCAAGGGCGCTGATTGGGTGTTTCACCTGGCTGCGGTCGTTGCGGTGACCGAGTCGATGGAGGCGCCTGTTCGCACCTATGAGGTCAACGCACTCGGTTCGCTGCGTATCCTGGAGGCCGCCCGCCAAGCCGGGGTCGAGCGCGCCGTGCTCAGCTCCTCCTGTGCGGTATATGGGGACGCCGAGGGCCCGGTGGCGGAAGCGGCGCCAGCGGCGCCGCGCTCTCCGTACGCGGCCAGCAAGGCGGCCATGGAGGCGGCCGCCGGCCTGTACGCCCGCGCCTACCATCTACCGACCATCTGCCTGCGCTATTTCAACGTTTACGGCCCTCGCCAATCTCCGACGTCGGACTACGCGGCGGTGATTCCGGCGTTCATCGCTGAAACGCTTGATGGGAAAGGAGTCACGATCCACGGCGACGGCCATCAGACCCGAGATTTCGTGTACGTCGACGACGTCGTTCGCGCCAACCTGCTGGCCGCTGAGTCGCCTCGGGGTGTTCGTGGGGTCTTCAACGTCGGATCGGGCGAATCGATTTCCATCCTGGATGTGGCCGAAGAATTGCAACGCATCTTCCCACAAGCGCCGCCGCCGGTGCACGGTCCGGCCCGCCCCGGCGACGTTCGCTTCTCGCAGGCGGACCTGACGCTGGCACGAGAAGCGTTGGGATATCGTCCGAAAATCGACTTCCGGGAGGGGTTGAGGGCTACGGTAGAATGGTTCCGGTCCAACCACAAAGACACAAAGGCCACGAAGGGGGATAACAAGGATTCACGAAGGGATCATAGCGGTCGAAGGCTCTAGCGCTGGTGACGATAAACGCTAGTTGAGGCGCAAGCTCCGAAGGACCGAATTCGAAGAGGGGGATTCAGGGATGAAGAGGGGGCGGATTAGCCATGAGCCGGTTCCGAGGGCAGTGGAAGATGTCGGTCGGGAGATCGTTGACGCGGCTTACTCGGTGCATGTAGCCTTGGGGCCCGGGCTACTCGAGAGTGTGTACGAGACGTGCTTATGTCACGAATTGAGACGACGAAACGTGGGGGTTGAGCGTCAGGTAGACTTGGCAATCCAGTACCGGGGGGTCCGTATCGACAAGGGTTTACGATTGGATCTGCTGGTCGAAGATTCGGTTGTCTGTGAACTGAAGGCGGTTGAGACCTTGCCGCCGATTGCGCTGGCTCAAATGCTCACCTATCTCAAATTGGCGAATAAGCGTTTAGGATTTCTGATCAACTTCAACGTTCATCGCATCAAAGACGGGATCCAGCGCGTAATCCTGTGACGGTCCGCTTTGTGTTCTTGTTCAGAAAACCCTTTGTGTCCTTCGTGTCTTCGTGTCTTAGTGTTATGAATCTATGAAACCTGCATTTCAAATAAGAAACCGCCTCCTTCTCGCCGGGGACCTGCTCCTGATCTTCACCTCGGTCCTGGCCAGCTTCGCGCTGCGCCTGGACCTGGGGCCGCTGTTCGTCGCCTACATCCCCCACGCGCTGACGATGGCGGGGATCGCGCTGGTTCTCAAACCCGTCGTCTACTACGTCTTCGGTCTTTACCGCCGCTACTGGGTCTACGCCAGCACGCGCGAGCTGCAGTTGATCGCGGTGACGACGGCGACCGCCTCGGTCATCACCGCGCTGGCGATCATGGTGGCGATCCTGCTGGGGATCATGCCTGCCAACTTCCCGCGCTCGGTTTTCGGCATCGACTGGCTGCTGTCGCTGTTCAGCGTGGGCGGACTGCGCCTATCGGTGCGCGTGCTGGCCGAGAGCGGCCAGATCAGCCAAAAGGCCGATGGCCTGGCCGGCATGCGGCGGGTGGTGGTGGTCGGCGCGGGCGACGCCGGCGCGCTGGTGGTGCGCGAGATGCGCCGCAACCCGCAGCTGCACATGCTGCCGGTGGCCTTCGTGGACGACGACGAGGAGAAGCAAGGTAAAGAGATCCACGGCGTGCCGGTGATTGGGCCGCTGGAGGATCTCGCCGATGTCGTCGATAGCAAGCGGGCGCAAGAGGTCGTGATCGCCATCCCGACCGCGCCCGGCCACGTCGTGCGCTTCGTCACCGACATCTGCCGTGAGCGGGACATCTCCTACCGCACGATGCCCGGCGTGTACGAGCTGATCGGGGGCAAGGTCAGCGTGTCACGGCTGCGCGAGGTGGACATCTCGGACCTGCTCCGGCGCGAGCCGGCCGACATCGACGACGAGGCGGTCGGCCGCACTCTGACCGGGAAGCGCGTGCTGGTCACCGGCGCCGGCGGCTCCATCGGCAGCGAGCTTTGCCGCCAGATCGCTCGCTGGCGGCCGAGCGAGCTCGGTATGTTGGGCCACGGCGAGAACGCGATTTTCGAGGCGCTGCTCGAGCTGCGCGAGGACTACGCGGATCTGCCGCTGATTCCCATTATCGCCGACGTGCGCGATGTCGAACGGACGCGCAACGTGTTTGAAGATTTCCGGCCGGAGGTCGTTTTCCACGCCGCGGCCCACAAGCACGTGCCCTTGATGGAAGTGAACGTCGAGGAGGCTGTAACCAACAACGTTCTGGGCACCCAGAGCGTGGTTGAGGCCGGCCTGCAGTCCGATACCGAACGCCTCGTGCTCATCTCCACCGACAAAGCGGTCCAGCCGACAAGCGTGATGGGCGCTACCAAACGCCTGGCCGAGTCGATCGTCCGGGACGCCGCCCGCCGCAGCGGCCGTTCATTCTCGGTCGTGCGCTTCGGCAACGTGCTCGGCAGCCGGGGCAGCATTGTGCCAATTTTCAAACGCCAGATCGCCAGCGGCGGACCGGTGACCGTGACCCATCCGGAAATGCGGCGCTACTTCATGACCATCCCGGAGGCGGTGCACTTGGTGCTCCAGGCGGCCAGTATGGGCGACGGCGCCGACACTTTCGTGCTGCGCATGGGTGAGCAAGTTCGCATCGTCGATTTGGCCAAGGATCTGATTCGGCTCTCAGGACTGGAACCCGACCGGGACGTCGAGATCGTGTTCACCGGGGTGCGAGCGGGCGAGAAGCTCTCTGAGAAGCTTTGGGACGAGGAGCTCGATTACAAGTCGACCCGGCACCCCGACGTCCTGCGCGTCGATGAAAATCCGGTGTTCACGACCGAAAAGTTGCGCGCTACGATCGATGAACTGGTCAGGCTGGCCAAAGAGGGCGACGATTCGGCGATCATCGGACTCCTCGGCGAGCGCGTGCCGGGGAATTTGATCGGCCAGGCGCCTCCTCCGGACCTCACCTCGGTGCTGTAAGCGCCGCCCATACCGAAGTCCGACCCTTTGAGGAATTTGATCCCCGGTCGCCGCGCCTCGCCCATCCGCCGCCCAATCGACCGACCCTCCCGGCAAGTTATCCGCCCCGAAACCACGCCCGCGCATCCTTCGACAGGATAGCTCTTCGCTTGTTGTTGGTAGCACCTGCAAACGAGATTCGTATGGCTCGTCGAAGGACGCAAGTGCAAGTCCTTCCATGAACTTCCGGGAGGTTAAGCTTACTCAACCTGGCATCCACGAAACCACCGGGCGTTCAGGGTTGAGCGAGCTCTCCCCCCAGGGCTGGAAGCCGGCGCAGTACGGCGTCCATGAGCAGGTAGCTTTGGTCCCAGGCTTCTATCTTTATCTGTGAGGCCGTCGCGTGGAGGTGGCGGCCGGGAACCGACAGTGAAACGGTAGGGACGCCTTTACCCGAGACGTGAATCGCGCCGGCGTCGGTCCCACCCCTGCCGGGCTGGCGGCGCTGGATCGGGAGGTTTTGATCTGAGGCGGTCATTTCCAACAGGCGCACCAGCCGCGGAGGGCTGATCGTGCGTCCATCGGCGACGTGAACCACCGGCCCGCCATTGAAGCGAGCGTTGTAATTGGGGTTCTCGGCGCCATCGACTCCGGGGAGGTCCCTGGCCGGGGTGCAGTCCAAAACGAAGGCCAGGTCGGGCGCTTCGGATTGGGCCGCCACGCGGGCGCCGCGCAGCCCGATCTCCTCCTGCGCCGTGAACGCACCGATCAGCTCGATCCCGGGCGGTGGGTCCAACAGCAGCCGGACCAGCGTGGCCACCCCGACTCGGTCGTCCAGAGCCTTGCCCCACAGCCGACCTCCGACCCGCTCCGAACGGGTCGCGAACGTCCCCGTGTCGCCAAGCTGGACGCGCCTTTCCGCGCTCTCCCGACTCCCGAAGCCCAGCTCGACGCGCAGCGACTGGATGCCCGGGTAACGCCTCTTCTCCTCATTGGAGCTCAGGTGGATCGGCACGACACCGATCACGCCGGGGATCTGCTGGGGACCGACCCAAACCGCCGCGCCGGGCAAGTAGCGAGTGTCAAGTCCGCCCACCTTCTCGATCTTCAGCGACCCGTCGTCATCGACGCCTGTAATGATGAACCCGACTTCGTCCATATGGGCGGCGACCATGACGCGCGGCCCCTCGTCGGTTCCGACCCGTGCGATCAGATTTCCAACTGCGTCCACCCGCAGCGAATCCGCCACCCTTTCAACCGCCTGGCGTACGACTCTCCGCACCGGGCCCTCATCACCGGACACGGCCATCAGTTCGGTGAGGGCCCGCAGCCTTTCCAGGTCTTCCTGCGTGAGGCCAACGTCGGTACGGGTCAGTCCCATTTGAGCCCTTCGAGAAGGTCCGGCTTCGCAGCCCTTGCAAGAGCCGTGAGCAGATCGGCGCAGGCTTTGATGTCGCTGAACGAACCCACCTCAACCCCGGTGTGCATGTTCAGGATGGGGATGCTGATCAGGCTGCACATGACACCCTTGCCGGTCAGTTGGATCCAGTCCGCGTCGGTGCCGCTGAAGCCCGGGAGGACCTCTCGGTGCCAGGCGACTCCAGACGAGTCGGCGACCTGCTGGAGCCATTCGCCCAGTCGGGGGTGGAGGCTCGGGCCGAAGCCCACCGTAAGCCCTTTCCCAACGGGGAAGGTCTTCTCCTTGGCCATGCCGGGCGCACGGCCGAATGTGGTATCCACGATGAAGGCCACATCGGGCTGGTACTGCTGGCCAAGTGTGAGACCTCCGCCGCGGCTGGTCTCCTCCTGCGCCGTGGCCGCCACGATCAGATCGACGTCGAGATCCGCGCCATCAAGTTCGAGCAAAGCTTCTGTGAGCGCGGCCAACGAGACGCGGTTGTCCAGCGCGCGCCCGAAGAAGCGGCCCTCATCCAACCGCTGCAGTTTCTGGGTGAAACTCAACGGATCTCCGATCTGCACGCTGTCCTCGACCTCGTCCGGGTCCAAGGCGAGATCGACCAGCAGGTGCTCGAGATCGACCGCGCCCTCTTGAGCCTCCTCAGGCAGCAGGTTCTTGGGCCGCGCCACGACGTATCCCGACAGCGGTTCATCGGTCAGGACGGTCACCCGCTGCCCGGCCAGGCCGCGTGGGTCGACCCTGCCAAGACTCTCGAGCCGAAGAAAGCCGTTCACGACGTCACTCACCATCAGGCCGATCGCGTCCATGTGGGCCGTCAGCAGGATGGTTGGCGTTTGCGGAGACCCGCTCCGGCGATGGGCCACCAGATTGCCGAGACGCGAGACTTCCACTTGATCGACGAACGGAGCCCAGGCCTGCCGCAGCCGCTGGCGCACCGGCTCCTCGTGGCCCGACACCCCCGGCAAGCGGATCAAATCCTCCAGCAGCTCCATCGTTTCGGGACGCAGTGGAGAGGGCCGCTCGGCTTTCACGATGGCGCCTCTCGAGGCACAGAGGATGTATCGGGCGCTTCCTCTTCAGGAGACTCCGTCGGAGTGTGGGTATCCGTGGGGACAGGGGTCTCGGTTGGGGCCGGGCTCGGCGTTGGCGTGCGGGTCGGAGTCGGCGTGGGGACCGGCGTATCCGTCGGGATGGGGGTTGCGGAGGGGGTCAGCGTCGGTGTGTCGGAGGGGGGAACGAACGGCGTGTTGGTCGTCGTTGGAGTCAGGGAGGGCGTGAACGTTGCCGTGGGTGTCTCTGGCGTGGGCGACGCGGTGGGCGACGCCGGCGTGGGCGTCTCGCTCGGGGTCGGCGTGGGGGTGTTGCGACCAGGGGCCCGCTGAATGGCAAGGATGCCCGCGCAGTAGCAGGGCAGCGTGGCCAGGATGATGCCCACTAACAGCAGATAAAGACGTTGACGGGGAAAGTCGCGCAGGTCGAAAGTGTTCATGGTCCCGCAGCGATCATAACAGTCTCAGATAGGCACAGCAAGCAGCGGGGTCGAATGGTACGTCGTCCGCAGCTCCGTGCGGCAGCTCGATCACCATCGTCTGTCTCAGCGGGCGGACAAGGTAGAATGAAGCACAATGACGTTTGAGTCGCAGGTATTCATCCAGCCGATGTATTCCAAGAACTCACCCACAAGAACTCCCCTTCCTTGGCCCGGTCTGATCCTTTATGTCGGCCTGGCGTTCCTTTCTATGGTGGCTGTGGCCGTCGCGGACTGGACGGATCATGTGGCGCTGGTGCCGATCGCCGGCATGATCGGCGTTGTCGCCGGGATCCTTCTGGCGCGCAGCTTGTTCTCAGGGCGCGCGGCGGCCCTCATCGGGACCGTGTATGGTCTCTTCGCTACAAGCTGGTTGCTTGCTCAGACTCTGGATCCAACGCTGGTTTGGCGGGAGCGCTTTTTGGAGGTCTGGTCCCGCTTCGGGGTTTTCCTCACGGTCGTCCTCACGGGCGACCAGAACTACGACACGCTGATGGTGGTCTTCCTGTGGTGCTTGGCCTACTGGGCGATGGCGGTGTTCGGAGCGTGGTCGCTTTTCCGGCGGAGCGGTCTGTGGGGCGCTGTCGTGCCGTTCGGTGTGGCGCTGTTTACCAACACCCTCTACTACGAAGGACGGGCCCGGCTGGACCTGGTGTTGGCTGCCTATCTTCTGCTCTCCGTTCTAATGTTCATGTTTCAGGAGATGCGCGAACGGCAGTCACTATGGGAGGCGATGCGCGCGAAAGTGCCAGGGCACACCACGGCACATGTGGTTCGTGTCAGCGCCGTGTTCGCACTCGGTCTGGTGTTCCTGGCCTGGGCGGGACCAGCGTTCGCCAAGGACGAGCGCGCGGCCTCGATCTGGTCCCGGATCTCGAGCCCGTGGCGCTCGACGCGGGATCGTCTGGACAACATGGTTTCCGGATTGGGTTCGCCGGTGCTCCTCATTATCGACGAGTTCGGAAGCCAACTGGAGCTTGAAGCGGGCGTCGAGCCGGTGGATGCGTTGGTCATGGAGGTCGAGCCCGAATCCCAGGTTCAGGGTCCTGGCCGGTTCTACTGGCGGGCGCGCAGTTATGATACCTATCTGGGCGGCGGCTGGAGGTCGACCGCGGCCGCAGAAGAGCCGTTTGATCCGGCCGGTGAGGGAATCCCGCTGCCCGACCGTGCAGGACGTGAGACGGTCCAGGTGACATTTGAGGTAAACAACGCGGTGCAGAGGGTTCTCTACCTGCCTGCTCAGCCGGTTTGGGTCGACCGCAGCTCGACTCTACAGGTCGAGCGGGCGAACGGCGAGTTGGTCGATGTCAGCGCCGTGCTCTCCGAGCAACCCGTGAATCGAGGTGAGACCTACCGCGCGCTGAGCGCCATCGCCGTGCCTGACGCCCGGCAGCTGCGCAGGGCCGGGGTGGAGTACCCGCAGTGGGTGCGCGAACGCTATCTGCAGCTGCCGGAGACGGTCTCTCCGAGAACGCGGGAGCTAGCCGAGGGCATCGCCGGAAGTATGGCGACCCCATATGACAAGGCGGAGGCCATTACTGCCTGGCTTCGAACCAACATTCAATACCAGCGGGCCACCGAAGCGCCGCCCCCTGATGTGGAACCCCTGGACTGGTTCCTCTTCGAATACAAGATCGGGTTCTGCAATTACTACGCAACAGCTGAAGTCGTCATGCTGCGCTCTGTCGGCGTCCCGGCTCGGCTGGCGGTCGGCTATGCGCGTGGCGACTACGACGCGGAACGCGGGGTATACGAGGTATGGGCCGAGGACTACCACGCCTGGCCAGAGGTGTATTTCCCGGGCTACGGTTGGGTGGAGTTCGAGCCGACGGTCTCCCAACCACCCCTCATTCGACCGGCGCCACCGTCGGCGGAGGGCGCCGAGCAGGACGGTTCGCCGTCGGTGGTCGGCTCGCGCGGGGAGGCGGAGGCGCTGCGGTTGGCGCGTTTGGAGGACCCATTTGGTACGGATGAAAGCCCCGCCGGCACGTCGGCCGGGCTGGTCGGTCGCCGGGGATTGAGGCTCGCGCTTTCGGCCCTCGCTCTCCTCGGACTGCTCACGTTTGCATGGACATGGGTGGACGTTGGCTGGCGGGGCAAGGTGGCGGCCGTAGGCGACTGGCTTTCCCGGACGACGCGGCTGGATCTGTTCGAGCGGGCGGCGCGCTGGGTTGGTGGCTCCAGCCCGACGGCGCAGGCCTATCAACGATGGGTGCGGTGGCTGCCGAGGTTGGGCTTGCATGTGGACGCGCAGCAGACGCCGTACGAGCGGGCCAAGGCGTTTGAGCGCGCGTATCCTGCCTTGGCGGGGCCCGGATGGGATCTGGTCAACGCTTACACGCGAGAGCGGTTCGCCGCGGGTTCAGAGAAACCGTTCGACGCTGAGCGGAGGTGGAGTGGGCTCCAGCGCCAGCTGCTGACGGCGTGGGCCGGGCAGATCGGCTCTCGCGTGCTGCGCTGGATGCAGGAAGACGAGCCCAGCGCGCCGGCCGCTGAGCGCTGAGACGAAGGCGTCTGGAAATAGGCCAGTGGCCTTTGGCCTTAGGTCGCTAAACCCCTGATATCCCTGGATCGATTGACGCCGCTGACAGCGGGCCGGCGACCGGGTCCGAAAGATTGTGCTGTCGGAAAGAGACGGTGTGGTTGTCAGTCCCGCTGGGATCAGCCTTGCAGCCGGTTCAGCGTCATGGACGTTCCGGCGGTCGAACGAGCGGTGCGGCACGCTCGTCGAAGTATTATTGGAACGCTTGCTGTTTGATGAATGAAACCGCTACTCCGTCAACGTGGTTTCGATGGATGACCAACAATGCGGGTATCTCAGGAGCGGGGGCTCCCACGCCCCCGCATGCCGCCGGCCGGGCGTGGGAGCCCGGTCTCCGACGGAAGAGGGGGGTCTTCCACGAAATCGCAAAGTCATCGGATATAGCTTGACGGCGTACTCTTCATTTAGCGGGCCGTCTGGACGAGGTCTTCTAGACGATCACCGACCATCGGCTGCTGCGGCGCGCTCGTCCTTATTGTGAAAGTCGCGGTGGGCTAGGCCCGTCCATGGACAACGCCATGGAAACACCTGACAAGTGCGTCGCAAGCAAGCCACTTTGACTAGGCTGCCTGGTCATCGTCTCCGGTCCCCCGACCCTTGGGTTCATCCTCCTGATCCCTGCCAGGTCCTTTTTTGGACCTCCTCGCCAACCACATGCCAATGAAGGCGCCGATCACGCCAGCAACGACCATGAGCGGGAAATTCAAGTTTTCCATATCCTTGGACCGATTTTAACGGGTAGCGGGGCCGATATCTCCCCAGGGTCTCTCCCTCCAAAGGTGATGGCCGAAATACTGAGCCAATCCCAGACCGACAGCCGACCCCAGAGCCGAGACGAAGAGAATAACCCAGTTATCGAGGACGTATCTGGGTCCGTAAATTCCAATAGCAGCTCCAATTCCGCCCGCCATAGGGAGCAGGGGGACGGAAAACCGGAGGCACGCAACGCCAATTCGCGCCTGAGGGGTGGTTTGCTCCTGGCCAGAAAAGCCGACAGATTTGAGGCGATGGCCGGCAGGGTCCAAACGGCCAGGTAGAGGATCACGTGCAGCGTGACCCATATCCAAGGGAAGGGGAGCAACGCCGCCCAACCCCGCACTGCGATGGCGATGAGCATCGCACTCCAGAGGCCCACGCAGGAACCTTGCTCAAAGAAACCCTTTGTGTTCTTATGGATTTCCCCTCCTGCCCTTCGGGCCTTCGTGGTCAGCCTTCCGTATCTTCTCCGTCCGTCTCCTCGGACGGGCTCAGCAACTGGGGCAGTTTTCGCGGCAATAGCTCGGTCAGCGCAAGGTAGACGGCCAAACCGGAGAACCCGACCCACACCTCCACCGCGTAGAGTCTGCGCTTCAGGATCACTTCTACCGGGGTGGCTGTTGCCCGTCGAAAGAGGGGCGAAAACCCACCGCCGATCACGAAGAAGACCATGTAGTATCCGTATAAGATGTTCGTGGCGAATGTGAGGATGATGAGCCAGTGAAGCACACGCCACCAGTTGATTTTCATCGTACTTACCTCCTTCTTTCCAGCTGTTCCCTCGTGGCTGAAGATCCAGCCGCTGGCGTTCATTATTTCATCTTACCCGCTCATGCTTGTGGAGCGGGAATGGCTCCTAGGCCCGCGGCTCGCGGTGGCATCGAAGGCCTGTCTGGACCTCATAACCCATGAGCGTGGATAGCGTATAATCGTCCCTACTCGATGCTCAACTTCTCGCCTGGGATAAAAGACCTTGTCGGATCCAACTTTCAGTCCTTCGGTTGAGCAGCATCTCGGCCGGCTGAGCCGAACGGCCGAGGAGATGCGGGCCCAGCTCCTGCTGGTAGAAGCCGAGTTGGAGCGGTCGGGCATCTCCCTTCCGCGCGGGGTCCTGGAAGGGCTAAGACAGCTCAGCGGCACACTTTCCTCCCTTCAGGACTCGGTGAAGGAGAGCGAAAAGGAACGGCGCAACCTGATCGCCCTGGCGGAACTGGGCCAGGTGATCAACTCCTCGCTCGATTTGGACACGGTCCTCAACAAGGTGATTGACACGATGATCCGCTTGACGGGTGCCCAGCGCGCGTTCCTTATGTTACGTGAACAAGACGGTGGGATGGAAACCGTCGTCGCGCGCAATTGGGAACAGGAGTCACTGGAAAGCGGAGCTCACGAAGTCAGTCGAACGATCGTCAGACAGGTCCTGCAGCGAGGTGAAGCGGTCCTGACGACCAACGCCAAAGAGGACCCGCGCTTTGACGGCCAGGAGAGCATCGTCGCCTACGACCTGCGGTCGATCCTTTGCGTGCCGCTCAAGGTCAAGGGCAAGCTTACCGGCGTGATTTACGCCGACAACCGCATCAAGGAGGGGCTCTTCACGGAACGGGAGCGTTCCCTGGTGTCGGCTTTCGCCAATCAGGCCGCGGTGGCATTGGAGAACGCGCGCCTGTTCGAATCCGTGCGACGTTCGCTGGCCGAGGTGACGGAGCTCAAAACCCTGATGGAGGATGTGTTTTCCTCGATTACGAGCGGCGTGATCACCTCCGACGAAGAGGGCACCGTCACGTTGATCAACCAGCCCGCGCTGGAGATTCTGGGCGCAAACGAAGAGGACGTGATCGGGGAGCCGGTCGATCTTCTGTTCCTCCCGCTGGAGAAGACGTTAATGGACCACGTCGAGCAGGTGCTGGAACAGGATGATCCGGTCTTGGGGTTGGAAGTTGGCGGGGATCTGCCGGGCCGCGGACCGGTACAGCTGAACCTCAGCCTTTCCCCGCTGAAGTCCGCAGAAGGTGAGACGCGCGGCGCGGCGATCGTGATCGATGATCTGACCGAGAAACGGCGTATGGAAGCCCAGCAGCGGCTGTTCGAGCGGATGGTGTCCCCGGCGGTCATCCGTCAGCTCGACCCGGACAGCCTCCAGCTCGGCGGCCAGATGACGGAAATCACGACGGTGTTCGCCGATATTCGAGGCTACACCGCGTTCAGCGAGACCACGGGAGCCGAAGAGCTGGTCCAGGTTCTCAACCGCTATCTGGCCGCGGCGGCGGAAGCCCTACTTGCCGAGGACGCGACGATCGACAAGTTCCAGGGTGACGCTGTGATGGCATGGTTCAACGCGCCCGTGCGCCAGGATGATCACATTCAGCGCGCCGTGCGCGCGGCGTGGAGCATTCGCAACGCGGTTGAGCAACTGTATACGGAGCTGCCGGAGGAGTTCCACCTAGGATTTGGCATCGGCGTGCAGGTCGGCGAAGCCCTGCTGGGACTGGTGGGCACCCGCCAGCGGCTGGATTACACGGCGGTCGGCGACTGCGTGAACACGGCCAAACGGCTGCAGGAACACGCCAAAGCGGGCCAAATCCTTCTCAGTAAACAGGTTGTGGACCGCCTCGACACCTCGGTGGCCGTGAAGCCGATTCCCGCGCTCATGGTGGAGGGAAAGTCAAAGCCCCTCGAGGCCTACGAGCTGGTATCGGTGCGCGAGAGCACCTCTTCTCCGTAAGCAAACAGGGCCGGGGTCCCCCCGGTGTGCCAGAACAGAACCCTCTCCCCAAGTCCGATCCGACCCTCCCTGATCATGCCCATCATGCCACCAAAGGCTCGCCCGGTGTAGACCGGGTCGAGCAGCAGGCCCTCCTCCCGCGCCGCGACTCGCAGCGCGTTTCGCTCCCGGTCGCCCACGATCGCGTAGCCCTCGCCCAAATAATCATCGACCACCTCGACCGTTCCGATGGACCCTACTTCCAGGTCGAAAGTTGTGACGGCGGAGCGGATCAAACCGTCGATTACACCGCTCAGCTCCTCCGCGCCCGGGTCCACGCTGATCCCGGTGACCCTGCCGCGGAATCCGTACAGTGCGGCCCCGAGCAGCAGACCCGCCTGGGTCCCGCCCGAGGAGCTCGCCAAAACGATGCGTTCGGGGATGTGACCGGATTCGAGCAGTTCCTTCATCGCCTGCGCGTACGCGGCAGCTCCATACGAGTTCGAGCCGCCATATGGGATCGCGTACGGCTTTCGCCCGCGAGCCTCGAGCGCGGCGACCATCTCGTTCTGGACGAGATCGAGCCGGCGATCGTCGGCCCAAACGATATGGGCCCCCAGCATGCGGTCGAGCAGAACGTTGCCTTGAGCGCGCCCGGGATCGGAACCGTGCAGCACCAGCGTGCAGGCCAGACCGGCCCGGGCGGCCGCGGCTGCGGTCTGCCGGCAGTGGTTGGATTGTTCTGCGCCGACGGTCACCAAAGTGTCGGCGCCCTGACGGCGAGCCTGGGCCACCAGCAGGTCCAGCTTACGGGTCTTATTGCCCCCGAACGCCAGGCCGGTCAGGTCGTCGCGCTTGACCGAAAGCTTGACTCCCAGCTCGTCGGACAATCGCGGCAGCGGCTGCACCGGCGTGGGCAGTAGGGCGAGTTCGAAGCGAGGCAGGTCGGAGAGGTCCATGTTTCGATCCTCACACTCCAGGGTCTAGCCTTCAGGCATCAGATATCAGCGCCTGTCTCTATTCTCCAGTCTCCAGTCTCCGGTCAACGAACGACCCGTCACCAATCTAATGTAATTCCGAGGCGACGCGTCGACGTGCGAGCCTGCGCATGACCTCCAGGACGGGGGGCAGCGCGCGATGGTACAGCGTGTGCAGAAGCGGTCGGGTGGTGAAATCCCATGCTCCGAGGGTGCGAACGACGCGGGCTTGGAAACCGCGCTTGAAGCGGTAGACGCCCCACATCGGATCCTCCTTCGAGAACGTGTCGGGTGCACCCCACAGATCATACTCCTCGCAGCCGTGATCCTTGGCCCAACGGATCGCCTCCCACTGCAGCAGATAGTTGGGCATCTTTTCGCGGTGCTTGTCAATCGACATGCCGTAGAGGTACCAGGCGCGCGCTCCAAATCGGTACACCACCAGCCCGGCCACGGCTTCGCCCTGCACCTCGGCGATCAGCGGCTGGGCGAGACCCTTCTCGAGAAACTGGCCCCACGCAGCGTGATAGTAGTCCGCGTCGCGGATGACGAACCCGTCGCGCTGGGCGGTCTCCGCGTACATTTCATACAGCAGATCCATGTCTTCCCGCGTGCCACGCCGGATCTCAACGCCCCTGCGGCCGGCCAGGCGCACGTTGTAGCGGGTCTTCTGCTTCATGTCGGCAAGGATGTCGTCCTCGGTGCGGGTCAAGTCGAGGATCATCGTGTTGCGGAACTGGATCCGCTCTGGAGAGCGTCGCCACCCGGCCACCTCGAGGGCGGCCTGTAGCAGCTGGCCGATCGGATGGGGCTCGGCACCGTCCTCGCCGGGGACGCCAAAGCCGACGGGCAAGTCGGGATCGATCTTCAACTGGATCACGCCCGTCTCGTCGGCTAACGACTCGAGGTCCCAGAGCACCTGAGAGCGGGTTTCGGAGTCCGACCAGTCCAGCAGCGGGCCGCGGGGAACGTAGCGCACCCTGAGTGAGCCGAGCGGCAGGTCGGCCCGGCGGGTGAGCACCTGCGCCGCCGCCAGCGTGCGGCCGGAGGTCTCCCTCCACAAGATCCGTTCGGGTTTCCAGCCGTGCTGGGCCTTGAGTTCGCCCCAGTCCCAGCTCTGGAGCAGGTGGGGCTGCGGCAGGTTGAGCAGCGCATCGTTCCAGGCCTCACGGTCGGCGGGCGAGCCGCGCTCCAGGGCCATGTTTCAGCCGCTCAACCGTGTCGCCAGCAGGCGGTACATCGTGTACATCGCCGGCTGATAAACGCGATCCCAGGCGCCGAGCGAGCGCCGAAGTTCCCCGCCGAAGCCGCGCTTGAAGCGGTACACACCCCACAGCCCGTCAGATCGCTCCGTGAATTGCTCCTCGAGCTGCTCCCTCGAAGCGTCCGGGACGCCCCAAAGGTCGTACTCCTTACAGCCGCGTTGTTTTGCCCACCGCAGCGCGGACCACTGCAGGGCGTACGTCGGCATCCGGTTGCGCTCCTTCGGCGTCGAGGCCCCGTACAAATACCAGGCGCGCCGACCGTGGGTGAACACCATCAGAGCGGCCAGCGGCTCGCCCTCGAACTCGGCAACGAACATCTCACACTCATCGTGGGGATGGAAGAGCTCATGGGCGCGCCGATAGTAAGCGGGCACGTGGGCGCCGAAATCCTGCCGGTCCGCCGTCCGCTCAACCATCCTCCCAAAGCCGTCCAGGTCGTCCCAAGGCCGCACCTCCACGCCCTTGCGCGCGGAGAGGCGGATGTTGTAGCGGGTCTTCGAGTGCATGTTGGCGAGGATCTCATCCTCGTCCGGCGTGATGTCGACGACCAGGGTCCGCTGCGGCTGAACGCTGTGCTCGCTGGGCTGAAAGCCGGCGCCGCGGAGCGCGTCAGCCGCCGAGCGCTCCCAGGCCTCGTCGGGTTCCACCTTCAGTGCGAACGCCCCCTGTTCCGTGCACAGGTGGTCGAGCGCCGGCAGCAAACCCGCGCGCCAATCGCCCAGCGGCCCTTTGGGAACATAAGCCAGCGTCAGTCCGAGAGGAAAGCGTCGGAGCAGGACCATGGCGCCGGCGTCGCCGTCCCGCACCGGCCGCGCCTGCCAGCCGAATTCGGTTTTGAGGCGGCCCCAGCGGCCCGTCTGAAGCAAATGCGCCTCGGGATGGGACTGATCGAGAAACGATTGCCACGTGTCGGTGCTGAGAGCGGGTGGGGGAGTCACGGGGCGGATTATAGCATTGGGGGGATTCGGGATTCGTTATCCAGGAACCGGGACCCGGGATCCGAGATGAGAACCACCAGGGTACCAAGGACGCTAAGGATGGAGCCAGAACATCTCGAAGCGATAAAGATGGGCTTCGGGATTCGGAAGGCGGGATCTGGAACGACCTCGAACAAGCGAACCGGCCTGCCATGGTCCTGAGTATTGGGAAGGGGCCATGTCTAAGCCCGTCCTAAGCCTGCCGAAGGGGGCGAGCGAGCGCGCTGGGCTATTGAATATGGTGAACTGATCGAGGCCGTTACTCATTTCGGAGCACCGGCTCCCACGCCGGTGCGTCCGTTGGGGCCGGGCGGGCGTGGGAGCCCACCCTCCATATCATTGGAAACGTTCCGCTGCTGCCGTTCGATCGGCATGAATCATGACCTGCGGCGTATTCCGGACGTGCGGCTTGTGGTCGGGTGCCCGGCGCTTGCCCCTTGTGACTCCAGGCCGCGGGCCTGTCGCCTGTCGCCCGCAGCCTGCACGCGTCACCTGAATCAGCAGTTAAACTAGTCCCCTGACCCATGACTGCCTCTATGCTTGTGCACATGCCGCTTCAGTCACCGAGCGGTCCTTCTCGATCACCATGAGTTTCACGGAGCGGCTGCGCCTTCCCGGGAGCATCTCCAGAGGCCAGACGGCGCTGATTCTCGCCCTGCTGCCGCTCGGGCTTGTCGCCGTCGTCACGGTGCCATTGGGCGGAGGGTTTGACGAAATCGAGCATTTCCGCCGGACCTGGGAAATGGCGGCGGGGCACCTGGTTCCCAATTCGGCGCTGGGCGAGCAGGTGCCGGCCCCGCGCGTCATGCGTCAGCTCTCCTATCGCGAGCAGCCCATTGTGCGCGCCGTGGAGGACGACGACTGGCGCCGTTACGGGACGCTGCCGCTGGACGCCGCCGGGTGGGAGACGGAGCGGGTCGCCACGCGCTCGATCTACTCTCCGGCGGTCCTAGCTCCGCAGGCCGTGCTTGTCCACCTGTTCGGCCGAAGAGTAGAACTGCCGGCGCTGCCGTTGCTCTACGCCGCGCGGTTAGCCGGATTGTTGAGCTACGTCGCCCTGGCGTACTTGGCAGTGCGCTGGATCCCATTCGGCAAGTGGACAATGGCCCTGCTTGTGGCGGCGCCCCTGGCCCTGTTTCAGGCCTCCACGCTGACGGCCGACACGCTCTCGAACGGGTTCGCAGTCCTCTTCATCGCCGGGAGCCTGGCGCTCGTTCGCCGCGAGACGCTCGGCCGGCGCGAGTGGGCCGCGCTGGCCGGGCTGATCGCGCTGCTCTTCCTGGCCAAGTCCAACCTCGCTCCCCTGGCCATCGTCCCGCTTCTCATCGCCCGGCCTTCGCAGTTTCAGTCGCGCCGGGCGTACCTCGCGCTGTGGGCGGCTGCCGGTTTGCTGTTTGCGGTGGAGGTCGTGGGTTGGAACCTCGTGGCCTACCCCGGTTCGGCCATCATGATCACGGACGCCGGCCCGGTGGATCACCTGCTGTTCGTGCTGGGCCATCCGGCGCAGTTCTTCGCGGGGCTGCTGGGGGATCTGGGCCGCAACGGCTTCGACTATCTGCGCGGCTGGATCGCGGCCTACGGATACTACTATTGGCCCGTGCCGGCGCCCGCGTACTGGCTGTGGGGGGTGGGCCTCGCGGCGGCGCTCGTCCGCGACAGCCGAGGGGAATACCCCTCGGAGCGCGCCCGCCTGGTGCTGCTTGGAGCCTGGCTGGCCGGCTACCTGGCGACGGCCATGCTGCTGCAGTTCATCGGCGTCACGCCCGGCTCCGGCACCGTGCGTGAGCTGCAAGGGCGCTATTTCACCGCGGTGATGCCGCTGTTCTTCCTGGCGCTCATCGGCGTGCGAGGGCTGTCCAGGCTCCCCGCGCCGCCCTGGCTGATTGCCGGCGGCGGGATCGCCAGCCTGGTGATCTTTGCTGGCGGCATGATGCTCTCCTACCGGGTCCCCTGCGGCTCTTCCTTCTACCGCTTCGGCCCGTGCCATCTACCGCAGTACAAGAACTACTCGCCCGATCTGGACTTGCCGCCCAGCTCACCGCCAGTGGATGTCGACACACGCCTCGACCAGGAGTTCGTGGCCGAGTGCGACGGGCTGACGGAGGTGCGGGTCTGGCCGCTCGGCGAACGGGCGCGGGTCCCGGGGTCGGTGCGGTTCCAGCTGGTTGAGGTCGATGTCGGTCACGAGATTCCGCTGACCTCGCTCGGCCCCTCGGGTTTGCCGGATGAAGGCTGGCTGGGATTGACCTTCAACACCCGGTGGGACTCAAAGGGCCGTCGCTACCGGCTGACCATTCAAGCTGAAGAGAGGGCGGTTGACCCGCCGCGCTTCATTTACACTCAGCGGCCCGAGTACGCGGGCGGGGTGCTGGCCGTTGACGGCCAGGCGACGGAGCAGGACCTGTTCTTCCAGTACGGCTGCCTGGCGGGACTGGAGCAGGCCCGCTATATGATCCGGGAGCGACTCCTGCGCTGAGAGGCGCGCACCGCGGCGCAAAGCCAGCCGCTGCGGAGCTCAAGAACGCGTTTGAAATGGCTGTGCTTTGACGCTCCCGACCAGTCGTGATAAACTTCACTTCGTCCGACCGCCCCTAACGACGGCGGCCGGGCATTTGCCGGAAGGCTTCCTTACGAAGAGGTGATATGATGCTCGACCAGTGGCTGTTTGTCGCCGCGTTGCTTCCTCTTGGGGTCGTCTTCGCCGCAATCCCGATTGTGGCCTCCGCGATCCTGGCGCCGAATCGTCCCAATTCGCTCAAACGGTCGACCTACGAGTGCGGCGTTGAAACGGTCGGCGACACGTGGGTGCAGTTCCGAGTTCAGTACTACATCTTCGCCCTCATCTTCGTGATCTTCGATATCGAGGCGGTCTTCCTGTTTCCCTGGGCCGTGGCCTACAGTCAACTCCAGTTGTATATGGTCCTGGAAGGCGTCCTCTTTATCCTGATCCTCGCCGGCGGATTGCTTTACGCTTGGCGGAAGGGCGCCCTCGAGTGGCTGTGATATGGGAACAGAAGACTTCTCGGCTGATGTGTCCGCATCAGCCTTTTCTTTGCGCGGAGAGAACAAGGGCAACGGATGACATTTGATTTCGCCAACCCCTTCGAATCCATCGGCCGCATCGTACGCACGCTGATGCTCGATCTTGGGCTGCCGCCCGGATTGGTGACGCTGATCCTGACGGTTGTGGGCGCGTTCTTGGTGGCCGCCATCACCCTGACCACGGCCGGGGTCTTCAACATCTGGCTCGAGCGCAAGGTGGGGGCCCGCTTTCAGGACCGGCTGGGGCCCAATCGGGTCGGGCCGTTTGGGATCCTTCAGGGCGTGGCCGACGCCATCAAGCTCGTCCTTAAGGAGACCATCACACCCGAGGGGGCCGACGAGGCGGTGTTCAACCTGGCGCCCCTCCTGGCGGTCACCTCGGTCGTGGGCCTGTGGGCGGTCGTGCCTTTCGCGCCGCGCCTGATCGGCGCCGACTTGAATGTGGCGGTGCTGTACATCGTCGCGGTCGGCGGCATCGGCACGTTGTCGATCATCATGGGAGGATGGGCCTCCAACAACAAGTACGCGCTGCTGGGCGCGCTGCGGACGGTGGCGATGCTG
>CAZFCJ010000051.1:0-24148 GCA_964517315.1 uncultured Anaerolineaceae bacterium
CGTCGTGCTTAGGTAGCGGGGGCCGGATTCGAACCGGCGACCTTCAGGTTATGAGCCTGACGAGCTGCCACTGCTCCACCCCGCAACGCTATTCATTTGTTGGCGCCGGTCATCCCCGACGCAACACCAAGTATACCAGCCCCCAAAAGCCACCGTCAAGGTCGCCCATTAGCGGCCAAACAACAGCGCCCACCACACCTCCCAGTTGGAGGGCGGACGACGGGTGTCCACCGGTGTTGCCGTCGGCTCCGGCGTCATCCCTTCCACCGGCACGGGCACGATCAGGCTCTCGCCTTCCTGCACCATGCGGGCCTCGCTCCGAGCCCACTCCTCGACCATCAGATCGCTGGTCGCCTGGGCCACATCAGTGGCCAGGGCCTGGTTGGTCCGCTCCAAATCCACGACCTGCGTCGTTAACCGCACCGCGTCGCGCTCGAGCCGACGCGCGTCGGCCATGCGCCGGTTCAGGTCCCCCAGGATCAGCACGGCGACCACGACGGCCACGATGAGCCAGGCTTTGGAGGCGCCGCGCTGCGTTTTTTCGTCCTCCATAGTGGGTTTCATCATACCCAACCCGCTTCCGCCCAGCAAGCGGCGACAAAGGAAATGCGGCCCCAGCGGGGCCGCGTGTGCCGAAGGTGGGAGTCGAACCCACATGAGCGTAAAGCTCACTGCGCCCTGAACGCAGCGCGTCTGCCAGTTCCGCCACTTCGGCTTGGGAGGCTTATTGTACCCTATCCAACGGGCCTGTCAACGAAACCGCCCGGGCGATCAGATCAGGTCCAGCTCCTTACCGACTTTCTCAAAAATCTCCAGCACCTCGTCGAGCTGATCGTCGGTGTGGGTGGCCATAAAGCTGGTGCGAAGCAGCTCCCGCCCTTTGGGCGTCGCCGGTGAGATCACCGGGTTCACGAAAACACCCTCGTCGAACAGCCGGCGCCAGGTCATGATCGTGCGCATCTCGTCGCCGATGATGATCGGGATCACGGGCGTGACCGAGTTGCCGGTGTTAAACCCGAGCGCCCCGAAGTCCTCGCGCATGCGCTTGGCGATGTCGTTGACCCGCTGAATGCGGTCCGGCTCCTCCTGCATCACCTCCAGCGCGGCCAGCGCGGCGGCGGCGTTGGAGGCCGGGATGCTGGCGCTGAAGATCAATGAGCGGGCGTGATGCTTCACGTAATGAATCACCTGCTCATCGCCGGCGATGAAACCGCCCAGGGAGGCGAATGACTTGCTGAACGTCGACATGATGAGGTCGACTTCATCGGTCAGTCCGAAATGGGCCGCCGTTCCCTTGCCGCCGCCGACCACACCCATGGCGTGGGCGTCATCGACCATCAGCCGCGCGCCGTACTCCTGGCACAGCGGCACCAGCTCCGGCAGTGGCGCCAGGTCGCCCTCCATGCTGAACAGCCCGTCGACCACGACGAGTTTGCCCTTATCCTCGGGCAGTTTGGACAGCACCCGGTCCAGGTCGTCCATGTCGTTGTGCCGAAAGCGCTTGGTTTCCCCAAAGCTGAGCAGCGCCCCGTCCACGATGCTGGCGTGGTCGTCGCGGTCCAGGACGACGACGTCGTTGCGCCCCACTAAAGCGCTGATGGTTCCCAGATTGACCTGCATGCCGGTGGAGAAGACCAGCGCGGCCTCTTTCTCCACCCAATCCGCCAGCTTGCGCTCCAGCTCCTCGTGCAGCTCCAGCGTGCCGTTGAGGAAGCGCGAGCCGGTGCAGCTCGTTCCAAAGCGGTCGATCGCTTCCTGGGAAGCCTGCCGCACCTTGGGATGGGTGGTGAGACCCAGGTAATTGTTGGATCCACACATGATGAGTCGGTGTCCTTGATAGGACGCCTCCGAACCTTCGTTCTCGCTCAGGGGGATGAAGTACGGATAATAGCCCGCCTCCTGGGCCTCCTTGGCGATGGTGAACTCATCGCACTTCTCGAATAGATCCATATACAGCTCCTCCCTATGGTCCCGTCTCGACACCCAGCCTCTTGAGCTGGCGGCGCGCTCTGGCGAGCATATAGTCGATCACCGGATACCCGAAAGGCCCCAGCACCCACGACAGCCAGTATACGACCTTCATCTCCCAACCGGGAAAGATCAGATACCTCCGGCGCTCGATGCCGCCCACGATGGACTCGGCAACGGTCTCGGCGGACATCACCGCGGCGTTGCTGGAAAATTGCTTGGTCAAGGGCGGTTTGAACTGATTCTCGTACTCGAGCTGAGGGGTGTCGGTGTCCGGTGGAAAAGCGAGCGAAACCTGCAATCCATGCGGCTTCAGCTCTGCCCGCAGCACGTCGGTGTATCCCCTCACCGCGAACTTGGACGCGCCGTACGCTGAATAGCCATAGACACCGATCAGCCCAGCACCGGAGGAGATGTTCACAATATGTCCGCTGCCCCTTTCCAGCATCCCCTTCAGCAGGAACTGGGTTACGTGCACCATGCCGAAGTAATTAACGTCCATCATCGCCCGGAAGACGTCGAGGCCGAGCTCTTGAACATATCCCGGCCGCGTTATCCCGGCCGAATTGACAACAATGTGCGGGGCCCCATGGGCCGATTGCCAGCGACCCAGCGCCTCGTCCACGGCCTCGGCGTCGGCGACGTCAGCCTGCAACGTCCCAAATTCCTGTGCCTCTGAGACCCGCTCCGCCTCCAGCTTCGAGCAAGCCTCCCCCAGCCGATCGGCGCCGCGAGCCAGCAGCCATACGCTGGCGCCTTTGCCCGCCAGGAGCACGCCCACCGCCCGGCCGATCCCGCTGGAACCTCCGGTGATCAAGGCACGTTTGCCGGTCACGTTCATAGATCGGATGACTCGCTTTCAAATCAACTTGTTGGAGAGGTTCGACACCGGGGCCACTACGCGGCCACATCGCGCGCCGCTTCGTCCAGATCGAGACTGATCGCCTTGCTGGTCGAGTCGACGCTCATGCTGATCCCGTATACCGCCTGGGCCACCTGCACGGTCTGCCGGTTGTGGGTAATCACGACGAACTGGGTTTGGGCGGCCAATTCCTGGAGCAGATCGCAGAAGCGGCCCACGTTGGCCTCATCGAGCATCGCGTCGACCTCGTCGAGCACGCAGAACGGGGTCGGTGCGACCTTGATCAAGGCGAAAATCAGCGCGCATGCAGTCAGACTGCGCTCGCCGCCGGAGAGCACCGCCAGGCCTTGTTCCCGCCGGCCCGGTAAGCGGGCCTCGATTTCAATTCCCGATTGGTTTGGATCGTCGGGATCGCTGAGGGTGAGCCGCGCCCCGCCCCCGCCGAAGAGGCGGGTGAACGTGTCCTTGAACTCGGCGGCCACGGCCTCAAATGTGGTCCGAAATTCGCGCGCCATCACGACATCGAGCTCGGCGATCACCTCCTGGATCTGCGCCTCCGCCCGACGCAGATCGTCCACCTGCGAGGTCATGAACTCGGCCCGCTCCTTGACCGCCTTGTACTCCTCTTGCGCCTCGGGGTTGACCGAGCCCATCCGGCGCAGCTGGGCCCGCAGGCGCTTTACCTGCGCCTCCAGCCCGTCCGGCAGCTTACCCACATTGGGCAGATGCTCGACCAGTCCCTCGAGGGGCAGCGGCTCCTGTCCCGTCGTCTCCTCGTCGTACTCATAGGCCACCAGCCCGAAGTCATCCTCAATGCGGCGCTTGAGCCCGAGCAGTTCCTCCTCGCGCCGCGCCAGTTCGATTTGAGCCTGAGAATGGCGATTTTCGGCCGCCTGCACCTCGCTCCGCAGCTCGCTTTCCGCGGTTTCCAGATCGGCTCGGCGGCGTTCGAACTCACGCAGCGCCTGCTCGGTCGGCCCGAGCTCCTCGCGCCGCGCGTTCATTTCGGCTTCGACCGCTTCGGCCTCAGCTCGCGTCTGGTCCAGCTCCGACTGCTTTTGGCCCCGCTCGCTTTCGCTGCGGTCCAATCGCCCGTGCCACGCTTCCAATTCCTGATCAAGCGAGCGCAGCCGGGCCTCGCGCTCCTGCAGACGATCCCGTGCTTCTTCTACCCCCCGTTTGGCCGCCTCCCAGCGGGCTTCCCATTCGCCGCGCCCACCTTCACCGCCCCATCCGCTCAGCCTGCGCTGCGATTCGGCCAGCTCCCGCTCCAGGCGGCGCCTTTCGTCCTCCAGGCCCTCCTCATCCTCGATCCGCGGCGACCGCCGAGCGTCCAACCCCTCGAGCTGGCTGCGCAGCCCCTCCCAGCGCTCTTTGAGCTGGGCCTCACGCTGGGCGGCCTCGCGCCGGACCAGCTCGGCGTCTTGCAGGCGGTCCCGTGCTCCCGCCACCGTGTCCCTCGCTTCTTCACGTCGCTCCCGGGTCTCCTGCGCGGCTTCCGCGGCTGCCCGCTCCTTGACGGTCAGCTCCTCGACCAGCGCCTCCTGTTCCCGCCGCCGTTCTCGCGCCCGGGCCAAGTTCGCTTCCAGCCGCTCTCGTTGAGCTCGATCCGGCCCGTGATCGGGCGCACCGACCTTCACGGTGCCCCGGGGCGAGAAGAGCTCGCCGGACCGCGTGACGACCTGCGCGTCGTCCGGCAGGCTGCCGACGAGGCGACGGGCCACGGTACGGTCGCGCACAACAATGGTGCGTGACAGAAGGTCGCCGACCAGAATGCCCGTCTCTTGAGAACCGCGAACGAGATCAGCGGCGTTGCCAATGACCCCCTCCCCGTCCGGCGCCGGCAAACGCTGCGGCGGATCCCGGTCCGGCGGCGCCAGCAGAACGGCGCGGCCGCCGTTCGATCGCCCCTCCAGGTACTCCAGCGCCCGTTCAAGGTCGCCTTGCGACCGCAGGACAATCCCGCCGACCAGATCGCCCAGCGCCGCGGACACCGCCGTGCGCAGGTCTTTGGGCACCTTGAGCTGCGCCACCAAGCGGCCAACTAGCCCCGATAATCGGCCGCTTTCGGCGGCTTTGAGCAGCAGGCGCGCCGCGCCGTGGGTTCCCTCCAGCAGCTCACGAACCGCCTCCATCCGAGCTTCCAGGCGCGCCGCCTCGCTCGAGGCTTTATTTCTGCGCTCACGCGCCTCGTTCAACGCTTCCAGCAGCTCCTGATCCTCCTGCTGGGCGCTCTCGGCCCGTTCACCCAACCGCCGGTGGTCCGCTTCGGCCTTCTCCAGATCCTTCCGCGCCGCTGCCACTCCGCTCTCCGCCTGCAAAGTAGCCGCTTCGGCGGCCTCCAGCGCCGCCTTCAACTGACCGGCCTCGGTTTGGATCTCCTCGCGCCGCTCTTCGAACTGCTCCTGCCGCGCCTGGCGGGCGGCCCTGCGTGCAGCCAGCTGCTCGAGGTCCCGGCGCAGACTCTCCACCCGCTCTTCCAGCTCACGGCGGGTGGTCAGCTCAGCGCCTTCTTCTCCCAGCGATATGCGTTCCATCTCGGCCAGCTTGGACTGCCGGCCCTGCAGCTCCCCACGAGCCGTCTCAACCAGGTTCGTCAGGGTGTGCCGGCTCTCCTGCAGGGCATCGAGCTCACTCTGCATCATCGAACGCTGCTCTCCGAGCCAGCTAATCCGTTCCTCAAGCACCGCGACGCGGCGACCGAGGCCCTCCCTCCGCTCATAAAGATCCGCCGAATCGTCGGACCAGCCTTGCAGCTTGGCGCGCAGCTCCTCGATCTCCCGGCGGGTGGATTTCAATTGACTTTCAATCTTGCCCTGGCGGCCCCGCAACACGTTCCGCTGGTGTTCGTGCTCGCGCGCGCTGCGCCGCGCATCCGCAACCCGCGCCTGCAGCTGGTTCCAATGGAACCCGTACCATGTGCGCAGCGCTTCCTGCAGATCGCTCTTTACCTGCTCGTAATCACGGGCCCGTTGGGCCTGACGCTCCAGGCTGCGCAGCCGGGGTCGCAGCTCGGTCAGGATGTCCTGTACTCGCTCCAGGTTGCGGCGCGTGTTTTCTAACCGGCGCACCGCTTCTGCCCGTCGGCTTCGATACAACCCAATTCCGGCCGCTTCTTCGAACAGCTCACGCCGCTCTTCGGCGCGCAGCGACAGGGCGCTGTCGACCAGGCCCTGACCGATGACGGTGTACGTGCGCTCGGCCAGACCCGATTCGGACAGCAGCTCGCCGACGTCGCGCAGCAGCACCTTTTGGCCGTTGATCAGATATTCGTTCTGGCCGTCCCGGTAGGCTCGCCTTCCGACCGTGACCTCGTTGAAATCGATCGGCAGCCAACCGTCGCCGTTGTCGAACTTAATCGTGGCCGCGGCCATGCCGGCCCGTGCGCGCCCGTCCGAGCCGGAGAAGATCATGTCCTCCGTGCGCTTGCCCCGCAGCAGGCTGTACGATTGCTCGCCCAGGACCCAGCGGATCGCGTCGGCAATGTTGGACTTGCCTGAGCCGTTGGGACCGACGATCGCGGTGATCGTAGGAGCGAATTCGAACGTCGTCTTTTTGGCGAACGTCTTGTAGCCTTGAAGCTCCAAGGACTTCAGGCGGGAGCCGTGGTCTGTGCGGAAACTCACGAGCGATTCCTAACTGACGCCCAAGTGGGGCCAACCGACTTCATGCAGGGCGCGTTCGGCGGCCACCTGGGCCGCCTCTTGTTTGCTGGGGCCCCGGCCCTGCGCGAGCATCCGTTCCCCCACCCGCACCTCGACCACGAACTCCCGTTCGTGATCCGGGCCCGAGGCGTCCACTGTATGATAGGTCGGCGTCTCACCGACTTCTCCCTGCGCCCAAATCTGCAGCAATGATCGCGCATCAAACAGAGACTCATCCTCCAGCACTTTCTCGACCGCCTTCGCCAGCCGGGGCTCCATGAACTTCTCCACCGCATTCCAGCCGGCGTCCAGGAACAGCGCACCGATAAACGCTTCGAACGCCGCACAAAGCAGAGCGGGGCGCTGCCGCCCCCCGCTCATGTGCTCGCCGCGACCCAGCAACAGCGCGCGTCCCAGATCGATCTCTTGCGCAAAGGCCGCCAGCTGCTCGGTGCGGACCAACGCCGAACGCAACCGCGTCAGCTGCCCTTCGTCCATCTCGGGAAAATGGTCATACAGCCAAGCCGCGGTCAGGAAGTCGAGCGCCGCGTCCCCAAGGAACTCCAGCCGCTCATTGTCCTCCAACGCGTCGGGGTTCTCATTGACATACGAACGATGGGTGAGGGCCCTGCGGAAGAGTCCTGGGTCTGAAACCGATATGCCAATGCGCGTGACCAACTCCGCAGGCGACAATCTGCCTTCTCCCGATGACCGGCTTATCACGGTCCCCCCCTTTCCTCACCTGAACCGGCCGATTCTAACCCGAGAAGGCTCTGAACGCCAAGACCGCGTTGTGCCCGCCGAATCCAAACGCGTTGCTCAACGCGG
Source organism: uncultured Anaerolineaceae bacterium (assembly GCA_964517315.1). Taxonomy (GTDB): domain Bacteria; phylum Chloroflexota; class Anaerolineae; order Anaerolineales; family E44-bin32; genus DASWJQ01. Next base: position 7,303 of record CAZFCJ010000051.1, read on the forward strand.
TGTTCACCTCCAGCTCTCTGGCCTCGTTCGGCACGTAATCCAGATCGCATTCCGGATCCGGGTTGCGCAGGTGAATTGTAGGTGGCACAACACCACTCCCGATGGCCTTGACGCAGAAGACGGCTTCCAGTGCCCCCGTGGCGCCCATCATGTGCCCGGTCATCGACTTGGTTGAGGAGACGGCCACCTCGTAGGCATGCTCCCCTAGCGCCGCCTTGATCGCCTGGGTCTCGGCGACGTCATTGAGTTCGGTGCCCGTTCCGTGGGCGCTGACGTAGTCGACCTCTTCCGGGTTCAAGCCAGCGATTTCCATCGCCTGGCTCATGGCCGCCGCGCCGCCCGCGCCGCCTTCGGCGGGCGCGGTGATGTGGTATGCATCCGCGGTCGCGCTGTAGCCGACCATCTCGGCCAGGATCACCGCCCCCCGGGCCTGCGCGTGTTCAAGGCTTTCCAGAATAAGAGCTGCCGCGCCCTCTCCCATGACCAACCCATCGCGATCCTTGTCGAATGGGGCCGGGGTGTTGCTGTAATCGTCGTTCTGCCGCGAGAGGGCGCCCAGGCGATCGAAGGCCCCGATCCCCAGAGGAGTGATCGTAGCTTCCGAACCGCCCGCGACCGCACCGTCGAGCATTCCGCTGCGGATCAGCAGCCAGGCCTGACCGATCCCGTCAGCTCCCGAAGCGCACGCCGAGGCCACAGAAAATGACGGACCCTTGGCGCCGATGTCGATTCCCACCAGTCCCGCGGCGCCGTTGGACATGTACATCGGGATGACAAACGGGCTCAAACGCCGTGGGTTGTCCTCAATAATGACCCGCATCGCCTCTTCGAAGGTCTGGATCCCTCCGGTGGCCGAGGAGATGATCACGCCGATGCGTCCGGCGTTTTCCTCGGTGATCTGCAGCCCTGATTGGGCCAGCGCCTGTTGGCTGATCGCCGCCCCAAACTGTTCAAAGCGATCGCGGCGCCGAATTTCGCGCGCATCCAGATACTGCTCCGGGTCGAAGCCTTTCACCTCGCAGGCGATCTTCACAAGCAGTTCCTCGGGGTCAAACCGGGTAATCGGCCCAACCCCGGACACACCTTCCACCGCGTTGGCCCACGACTCCGCCACGTTTAACCCCAGTGGGCTCACCGCTCCCAGCCCGGTGACGACTACTCTGCTGGTCATGTTCGAGCTCCCTCCCCGTCAATCACTCAGCTCTTGCCCAACACGGCGTGTGGATCTGAATTCAATCAAACCCCCATGTGCACCTTCACTCACGGGCGTCCTTGAAGCCGGCGCCGGTCAGAACGAGGACGATGGGATCCGGTAGATCCTGCATCATCCTCAGCAGGGCCGGCCAGACTACGGCTGAGGTCGGTTCGACGTAGAAGCCGCGCCGGGCCAATTCGCCGCGACCGGCGATGATCTCCTGCTCATTGACGGCGACAGCCTGGCCGCCGCTGGCCTCCATCGCTCTCAGCACCTCATCGCCGCGCAGCGGGTGGATGATCCGGATCCCCTCGGCCACCGTCTCCTCTTCTTTCGTCCACAACAGACCCGTCGAACCGCTCTGCTGCACGGCCCATATCGGCGCACATGCCATGGCCTGAACGCCGATCAAACGCGGGACATCTGCGATGCGCTCGGCGCGTTGCAGGGCGACGAAACCTCGATATAGGCCGAGCAGCAAGGTCCCTTGCCCCACCGGGACGATCACCGCGCCGGGGGCCGCGCCCAGCTGTTCGTACAGTCCGAACGCGACGGTCGCCATCCCGGCCAACCCGTGCGGAAGATAGGCATGGCTGGCGTAGACGGCGCCGTTATCCACCTCGCGCAGTGCGGCATCTGTGGCGTTCGACCGCGGCCCCATGATGCGCACGATGTCGGCGCCATAGGCTTCGATCTGCCGCCGCTTGGGGCCGGACGCGTAATCGGGAACAAACACCCGCGCCTTGATCCCGGCCCGCGCGGCGTAGGCGGCGAAGGAGGCGCCGGCGTTCCCGGAGGAATCCTCGACCGCCTGCTCCACCCCTTCCTGCGCCAGGGCGCTTACCAAAACGGCCGTTCCCCGGTCCTTGAACGATCCGGTGGGATTTAAATGCTCGCACTTGAAGTATATGCGGCGACCTTCAATGTCCGCGGCTGCCAGCGCGGTTCCGCCCTCGCCCAGGGACACCACTTCCGCGTCCTTTGACAGTGGGAACGTCTCTCGAAAACGGGCGATCCCCCGGCTGGGCTGGCCCCTCACCTGGGAAGGCGCATACGTCAATTCGTGGTCGAAATCGTACACCCCACCGCAGTGAGGGCAGCGGTACGGCAATCCCCCCTCAGGGTAGGCGCGGCCGCAAGCGCTGCATTCAAACGCCCGGCTGGGCGCCTGGCCGGCGGATCGCGTCATCCGGTGTCCATCGCGCGGTCATCTCGGTTGGGCTGGTAACTGCCTTCCACCCACTCCGAGCCGTCCGGTCCGACCTCCTTCTTCCACACCGGCACAATCTCCTTGAGCCGGTCGATCCCGTAGCGCGCGGCCTCAAACGCTCCGCTGTCCCGGTGCGGCGCGGTGCAGGCGATCAGCACGGTCGGGGCCCCTGGCTCAAGCCGGCCCACCCGCTGCACGATGCCTATCCCGACGACGTGGGGGTGGCGGGCGCGGATTTCACGGGCTACCTGCTGCATCTTCGATCTGGCCATGGGCGTATAAGCCTCGTATTCAAGGTGATCGGTCACACGGGGATCGCCCCGCTCGGTCTCCGCCCGGACAACGCCCGTGAAGACGCATGCTGCGCCCGTGGCCGGGGTCACCAACCTTTCGAGCAGGGAGTTCATGTCCAGCTCGGCCTCGGTGACCTCCAGCACGGTCGGTCCTTCCTCCTCGCTCCCGCCGCTTACCGGAGGAAAGAAGGCCACCTCATCCTGCGGGTGCAGGACGTCTTCGGGGAACGCGTACTCTTGGTTGACCGCAGCCAGCGCGCTGTCGATCGCCCCCTCAAGCCGGCCGTTACGCGCCACCAGCCGCCGTTTGAGGTCCGCGATCGTGGCGCCCTCCGGCACCTCTACCCTTTCCTCCCGGTAACCGGCCCGGTCGTGCAACGTAGCGAAGTACTTGACGTGGATTTCCACCGCCTAGGCCTCCAGGTCGATATCGCCGCTTTGGCCGCCGCTCTTGCGAACCAATCCGACGTCCGTGATGCGCGCTTCGGGCTCCACGGCCTTGACCATATCGTAGACGGTCAACGCCGCCACCGAGACCGCGGTCAGCGCCTCCATCTCAACTCCCGTCTTGGCGTGGGTGCGCGCTGCGGCCTCAATGACCACGCCCGGCAGGTCGTCGGCGAAGGACACCTGCACCTCGATATGATTGAGCGGCAGCGGGTGACAGTGGGGGATCAGCTCCGCGGTGCGCTTGGCGGCCATGATCCCCGCCGTCTCCACGACCGACCGAAGATCGCCCTTCTTCAGGTCGCCGGCCCGGACCACTTCAAGCGTTTCCGGCGTCAGCATGACGTGGGCGCGGGCCACTGCGCGCCGGTCCGTCGCGGGTTTGTCGCCCACGTCCACCATGCGCGCCTTTCCACTTTCGTCCAGGTGGGTGAGATTCTTTGTATCAGTCACAGATCCATTATACTGAGGGGCGTCGGATGTTGAACGTGGTCCGCTTGACATGTTCTTCTCCGCGACTATAATGCTTCGGCCTGCCTTTGTGGCAGGCGTTGTATTGAAGATTTTAGGAGGCGAGAAGATGGGTCCGCTGCCAAAACGTAAGATCTCCAAGGGACGTCGCGGCCGCCGCCGCGCCCACCACGGTATCGAACCGAAGTCCCTCTTGACGTGCAGTAATTGCGGCGAGAAGAAACTGCCCCACCGAGTGTGCCCCAACTGCGGCCACTACGGCGGCCGTGAGGTCGTCGAGGTGGAGCGCGAATAACCCCGGTCCGCCGCCCCCGCCCCCACGCCGATCCGATTTCAATGAAGCTCCAACCTGAGACCACCGCTTATCTGTTCCCGGGCCAAGGGTCGCAAGAGGTCGGCATGGGCGCGGAGTTGGCTGCCGCCAACCGCGAGGCGGCAGCGGTGTTCGCGAGGGGGGACGAACTGCTCGGGTTCCCCCTCTCAAAGCTGTGCTGGAAAGGGCCGGAGGCCGAACTTAACGACACCCAGAACACGCAACCCGCGCTCCTGGTGCACTCCGTCGCGGTCCTGCGCGCGCTGCGGGGCAAAGCTCCGGAGTTTCAACCCAGCTTCGTCGCCGGGCATTCCATGGGCGAGTACAGCGCCCTCGTCGCCGCCGAGTCCCTTTCCTTTGCTGACGCCGTCCGGCTGGTCCGGGCTCGCGGTGAGGCGATGAAAGCCGCCGGCGAGGAACAGCCTGGAGGAATGTCCGCCGTCATCGGACTGGACGCCCAAGAGGTAGAAAGCGCCTGCCAGCAGGCACGCGCGGACGGCCCAGGCGGGGTGTGGGTGGCCAACGACAACTGCCCGGGCCAGATCGTGATATCGGGGGACGAACCCGGACTGGAGCGTGCGTCGCGTCTCTTGGAAGAGGCCGGAGCGCGCAAGGTTATCCGGCTTGCCGTCAGCATCGCCGCCCACTCACCCTACATGCAGGCCGCACAAGAGCGGCTGGGCCATGCCATCGAGAACGTCGAAATCAGCGATCCGGAAATCCCGGTCATCGGCAACGTGTCCGCCGCGCCAATGGTCACTGCAGTGGAGGTCCGGGCGGACCTCGAGGCCCAGCTCACGGCCAACGTGCGATGGACCGAATCGATGCAGTACATCCTTCATCACGGCGTCAACACGTTCGTCGAGCTCGGATCCGGCGAGGTTCTCACCGGATTGCTGCGCCGCATCGACCGTTCGGCGGAGCGCTACAACCTCGACGCCCCGCCCACCTTCGAAGCCCTCTCCGATTGACTGAGCGGATTTGAAATTGCGACGCTTTCTGCTGATCCTCGCTCCGGTCCTTGGACTGCCCTTCATCCTCAGCCGAGTGACGCAGCTCGACCAGCTTTGGGGAACTCTGCTGCGAGGCGATATGGTCTGGTTTCTGCTCGCCGTCGCGCTGCAGGGAGCCTGGCTGTTCAACACCGCCCTCTCGTTCCAGAGCATTTATCGGCTGTTGGGGATCGAGGACCGCCTGAATCACCTTCTGCAGGTGGCGGCCGCGGCGAATTTCATGAACATCGTGATGCCCAGCATGGGCGTCGGCGGGATGACGGTGTTCCTGGTCGACGGTCAGCGCCGTGAACTTCCCTCCGGCCGCGTGTCGGCGGCCGTCGCGCTCTATGTTCTTTACGATTACCTCAGTTTCTTGATGGTGCTGGCGCTTGGGCTGTTCGTGCTCTTCAGGCGCAATCAGCTGAACGCGCCCGAAATCGCCGCCTCGTTGATCTTCGCCGTGGCCGCCCTCATCCTGGCCGGTATGATCTACGCTGCCGCCCGCAACGGCCGCCGGCTGGAGAGGCTTCTGACCCGACTTGCGACGGCCGCCAATCGGCTTCTGCGCCCCATCTTGAAACGCGAGTACCTAAGTCTGGATCGGGCCCGCAGTTTCCCGCGCGAGATCTGCGCCGGCCTGCGCGAATTGAGGCGCTCCCCGGGCAGCGTCCTTCTGCCGGCGGCGCTGGCGCTGAGCAGCAAGGCACTGCTGATCTCGATCTTGTTCCTCGTTTTTCTCGCCTTCCGCCAGCCGTACCAGGTCGGAACGTTAATCGCCGCCTTCAGCATAGGCTATTTGTTCCAAATCGTCTCGCCGACGCCGTCCGGGGTTGGGTTCGTGGAAGGAGCCATGACCCTCGCCCTGACCTCCATGGAAGTTCCGGCCGCGCCGGCGGCGGTTATCGCCTTGAGCTACCGAGGGATTACATTCTGGCTGCCCCTCCTGTACGGCATGTTGGCCATCCGGTGGGTGGGCCGGCCAGTCCCCGCTTAGACCTTCCCCCGACACGTGCTATAATCCGGCGCGAATGCGCCTACGGCCTGACCCATGATCATCTCGGCACTGGCCGCCTTGCTGGCCAACCCGCCAGGCAGCCTTGCTTACCATTATCTGCTCTCCACGCTCTTCGGCTTGCTCTACATTGTGAGCCGGAGCCAGCACCGCGGCTCCGGCCGGGCCCGCGCCGCCCGCTGGATGCTGGCCAGCGGTTGGCTGCTCGCGCTGCGCCTTCTGATCCTGGCGGGCACCACCGCCAATTGGCTCCTGCTCGTCGAAGACGCGACCGTACTGCCCGCCCTCGTGCACTTTATCGACTTTGCCAGCGTCCTCGTCTTCGCCTGGGTGATCTTCTTTCCCGAGATAAATCGGTCCGCCGACCAGGGCTTGCTCATCGGGATCGTGGTCGACGCCGTATTCCTCGCCGCGAGCGTGGTGGTCGTCCGGTTGGCTCCGTCCGCCCCCGATCCCACTGGCAACGCCGTCTATCTGGTCTGGCGCTGGTTGACGTTAATCCTCGCGATCGCCGCTGTGGTGGGCCTTCAGTACAGACAGTCAGCTCAGTGGGAGCTGGCACTCTCCGGTTTCTTGGCGCTCGCGGTCGGGCTCGGGCTGCAGATCGCCAGCACAGGCGGAGGAGATCCGTTGTCTGGGATGCTGCGCGTCACCAGCCTGCTGGGATATCCCCTGCTGACCTCCGCGGGTCTGCGGACTCTGACCGTGACGGCCGACGAAGATCGGACCGTGGAGGAACGGGTCAGCAGCCGCTTGCAGTACACGGAAAGCGCGGAGGCGGCGATCGCCGACGCCCTGGCCAGCCTGGCCTCAGCACGCAACAGCCAGGAACTCGCTCAACGAGCGGCTTGGGCCGTGGCCGAAACGATGCGCTCTGAGTACTGTTTGCTGCTGTCATCCCCCGATTCCAAAGGCAATTTCGCGATCGCCACCGGCTACGACTTGATCCGCGAAATTCACATCGACGGCGCCGCTCTCGACGACCGCCAAAGCCCGGTGATCGCGTCGGCCCTCCAACAGGGCCAAGCCCTGTCCATTTCCAGCCGCAGCAAGTCGCCGGATATCTACACCCTACAAACCGTGCTTGGGCTGGACTCGACGGGGCCGGCGCTGCTGGCGCCGATTTCCGACCAGGCCAACGTCTACGGTGGTCTGCTGCTGCTTTCTCCCTACGCGCGCCGCAGTTGGTCCGAGGAGCAGCAGGCGATGCTGGAGAAGATCGCCCGACACCTCGCGACCGCATTCGATCGGATGAGGATCGATTCGGGTGACACGGGCGAGGCGCTCAACGCGCTGCTGGAAGCCCAGGAGCAAATTCAACGGCTGGAGCAGGATAACACCCGGCTCGTCGAGGCCTTGCACAGCGAAGGAAAATTGGACGTCGGCCACCTCGAGGTGCTGGACTTCGACCCCGGACGGAGCAACGAGGCCGAAGAGACGATCGCCATATTGGAGGCGGAGATTGAGCGCCTCAAGTCGGCCAAGCCAGCCGCACCCGAGCTGCCCACGTCGGAGGAGATGGAGCAGCTCAAAGATGAATTGCAGCTCGCCCTTCAGGAGCTGGTCGACGCCCGCGCCGAGATCACCCAGCTGGAGTCCGAGCTTTCCGAGGGTCAAGGAGCGACCCGGATGCGGCGCAAGGAGATCGAGGCGATCGCCTCGATCTCACAAGAGCTGCGCCAGCCGATGTCCTCCGTGATGGGATACACGGATTTACTGCTCGGAGAGTCGGTCGGGCTGCTGGGCGCGATGCAACGCAAGTTCCTGGAACGCGTCCAGACCGCGGTCGAACGCATGGGCGGTCTTCTCAACAACTTGGTGCAGATGACGGCGCTGGAAGCGGGACAGCTGGACCTTGAACCCACGCGCGTCGACGCGGTCGGCTGCGTCGAGGACGCCGTCGAACTGGTTGGGCCGGCCCTTCGAGACAAGCGCCAGGTCCTGCGTATGGACTTGCCGGAGGAGGTGCCCGAAATTCTTGGCGACCAGACGGCCGTCTCGCAGATCCTGGGCCACCTGCTGCGCAACGCCATCTCAGCCAGCCCAGAAGAAGGCGAGATCCTGCTTTCGGCCAAGATTCAAGGCAGCGATGAAGACGGCTTCCTGCTGCTATCCGTGCGAGACTCCGGGGAGAGCATACCACCCGAGGACCTCGGCCGCGTTTTTAAACGGGTGCACGACCCCCGCCAAGAGATGATCAAGGGATTGGGCGAAGGTGCAGTCAGCCTCTCCTTGGTCAAGGGCCTGAGCGAGGCCTTGAGCGGGCGAGTCTGGGTGGAAAGCGACGTCACCGCGGGTAGTACGTTCACCGTTCTCCTGCCGCTGGCCCCAAGCGCCCCGGCCTCCGCCGAACCCACCGACCAAGCCTCTCCAGGATCCGCCTCCGAAGCCCCCTGAGACGCAGCTCTTCCCCTCCATCCGCCAGAAGAATACCCACCATCCTCGGAAAGATTCTTGCAACCAAAGCAGTTAGAATCCGATTCCTATGGGCGAATTGAGCGTACAGTTGCTTAAGGTGAATGTGAAGAACAGAATAGGTTCGTGGATCAAGCTCGGCCAGGTGGGATGGCTCATTTTGGCCGGGATGCTGCTGTTCGCCTGCGCCGGCCCAGCCCAACTCCAGTCGAACCCACCCGCGGCGGCTTTGAATCCGCCGGCTACGCCCACCCCTACACCGTTCACTCCGGCCACGGAGACACCCGCCCCCGAGGTAACGCAGCCTCCCGAACCGACCGCGAGCCTCACACCCGATCCGGCCCAGCCATGGGGCGATTTTCCCGGTCCGTCTCAGTCCTCCGCCATCGAGATCCCGCCTCCCGCCGAGCCCATCGACTTCGACTCGGATGTGACGAACATCCTGCTGCTGGGTTCGGACAAACGACCGGACGAAGGCGGCTACCGCACCGACGTTATCATGGTGGTGTCCTTGGATCCAGGTGAGGGAAGCGCAACCCTGGTTTCCATACCGCGGGATCTGTATGTGTACATCCCTGGTTGGCGTATGGACCGCATCAACACAGCCGATCCTCGTGGGGGGCCGGAGCTCGCCACCCAGACCATTCTTTACAATTTCGGCATCCCGATCCACTCCTATGCCCGCATCAACTTCGGCGGTTTCACAGACCTGGTGAATACCCTGGGTGGGATCGACGTCGAAGTCACCGGTTATCTGTATGATGAATGCGGAGGAACGTGGTGGCGCTACGCGCCGGGCACTTATCACATGGACGGCTTTACCGCGCTCTGCTACGTGCGGATGCGCAAAGCCTCCAGCGATTTTGACCGGCTCCGACGGCAGCAGGAGGTCTTGCAAGCGATCTTCCGCAAGATCCTGAGCTTGCACGGACTGCGGCGCGCGCCTCAGCTCTATGAGCAGTTCCGCGATCTGGTGGAAACCGACGTCGGGCTCGATCAATCAGTGCGCTTGCTCCCGCTGGCCTCACACTTGGCCAATAACCCATCCGCCGTGGAGCGCCTGACGATCGACTCGACCATGGCCACTTCGTGGCGCGTGCCTTTCAGCGGCGCGGCGGTCTTGCTCCCGGACCGGCCGAAGATCGAGGCGACGCTGCGGTCGATGTTGGGTTCATGAAATTTACCCTGCGCCCGGCCTTGATCCTAGCGATCATGCTGGCCGGGTGCCTCCCCAGTCCACAGATCGAGCGAGGCGTGGATCGTCCCCCGAAGCTCTCCTCTTCAGGCACTGGGACGCCGGGGACCGGGCCGCCCGCTGGCGCTCCGACCGAGACCCCCGAACCGCCGGTCCCTCCGGGTCAGCTCGTGCCTCGATCCTTCCCTCCCCCTCATACCTACGGACCGCCCCATGCACCTCCAACTCCCATCCCCAACCCCGTCCAGCCTCTTGCGTTCCCTTCCGACGCAGTCAACGTGCTTCTGCTGGGCTCGGACCGCCGCGGCGGCCGCGCCTACCGTACGGACACGATCATCGTGGCCTCCATCCACTCTCAAGCGCGGGCTGCGGCGCTGCTCTCGATCCCCCGAGATCTCTACGTCTACCTGCCCGGTTACAATATGCAGCGCATCAACGCCGCGCTGCCTTTAGGAAACAACTTCGATTACCCGGGCGGCGGCCGGGCCATGCTTTCCGACACGATCCTGTACAACCTGGGCATTCCGATTCATTACTACGCCCAAGTCGACATGTCGGGATTCCGACGGGTCATCGATCACCTGGGCGGAATCACAGTCCACGTGACCTGCTCGTACACAGACTGGAGGCTGGACAGCCCCGACCTTAACCCTGAGGACGCGGACAACTGGTCGCTCTACACGGTCCCGGCCGGGGTAGTGCGGATGGACGGGGATCTCACCTTATGGTACGCGCGTTCCCGTGCTCGTTCCTCGGATTTCGATCGAGCCCGGCGCCAACAGGAAGTCCTGCGCGCCATCCACCGCCAGGCGCTGCAGCTGAATTTGATCCCCAAGATCCCGCAGCTGTACGGTGAGATGGTCGATGCCGTCAGCACCGATATGAGCTTGACCGACCTGCTGCGGCTGGCACCTCAAGCAGCACGCATCCACCCATCTCGCATTCGCAGCCGATTCATCGGACGCGACCAAGTCACCAGCTGGCGTACACCGACCGGAGGGCAGGTGCTGCTGCCCGAGCCGGATGCCGTCCGCCGTCTTCTCGAATCGACGTTCGAATTCGAGCGAGCCGATCCAATCGTCCCGGAAAATCCCATCACGGTCGAGGTCGTGGACGCCTCCAGCCGGGAGGGTTGGGCCCAGCTGGCGGCCGAGCGCCTGACGTACGCGGGGTTTGAACCCCGGGTCCTGCGCCTGGAAGCCGAGCCCAGGGCAACCCACCTCATCGACTACGGGCTCGCCGCCTCCGATGCGAGCCTGGACCTGCTCTCCGCGCTCGGGCTTCCGGCCAGCGTGCTGACTGAAGCGGAAGGGTCCTCGGACGGAGCAGCATTCCGATTAGTCGTTGGTGACGACTATGACCCGTGCTTCAATCCCACCCGCAATCAGCGTTGATCAAGCCCATTTGACATTGGCGGCGGTTCCACCTAGCATGGCCGCGTCTTGACTATGCGAAGGAGGGCGTGATGGCGGAAGAATCCACCGAGAACCTGCCGTTGTTTTCTCAAACCGGCGCGCGACACGTGACCGTCGAAGGGGAAGCGCGGGCCATATCCCCTGAGACCAGCCTGAGCGCCGCCGTGCGAGCGTGGGGTGAGGTCCTCGAGCAGGAAGGCAAATCCGTCAACACCATCAAGGCCTTCACCGGGGATCTTCGACTGCTCGCCAGATACATCGGGGGAGGGGTCGCGGTCGGTGCCCTGGGAACCCACGATCTGAAGAACTTCCTGGATTGGATGCTGAACGAGCGGGATGCCCCGTGCAGCCCCAAGACGTACGCCCGCCGGGTGACCTCCATCAAGGGCTTCTTCCGTTGGCTCAACCGGGCGGGAATCCTTGAAGAGGATCCGGCCGAGCCCGTTCCCCAGCAGACGGTGATCAGCCCTCTGCCGACCGTTCTCAGCGCCGAGGAGCGGGAGGCCGTGCTCCAGGCGGCGGACGCCTACCGGCGGGGTGACGACCCCGACGCCCGCCCTTATACATTGGTCGCGCTGCTCTTGGAGACCGCGATCAAGAAGGGAGAGTGCCGCCGGATTCACCTGAATCACATCGACCTCGGTCACGTTGACGGCCCGCTGCTCTTCGTCCGCTACGGAGAAGTTCGCAAGCGCTACAAGGAACGCAAGATCCCGCTCAGCGAGGGCTGGGTGGAGGCGTTCCACGAGTACCGCGCCCAGTACGAGCCGGAGAGCCGTCTTTTCCCCTGGTCGCCCCGCCGCCTCGAATACCTGCTGGAAGAGGTGGGTGACGCCGCCGGGCTGGGGGAACGGCTTTCGTTCGATATGTGCCGCTGGTCGGCGGCACTGGCCGACTACCGGGCCGACGTCGAGCCGGACAAGATCCGGCAGAAGCTGGGCATTTCAAAAATTCAGTGGCGCGAGGTCGGTCGCAAACTGGCCCGCCTTGCCGAGCAGCAGGAGAAGGCCGAACGACGGCGCCGCTGAGGCTGTTGGGCGAACAGAAGCTCCCCTCTTACGGGATGGGGACCTCGCCGCCCGGACTCTTCTTAACGTCATCTCGAGCGAAGCGAAGGATCTCCCAGCGCGTGACCCCCTTGCCGCTCCCCGCGGGGTGCCACTGGGCCATGTGCATCCGACCGGCGGTCTGGACTGTCAACGGGCGAATACAAGGTTCACCCCTACGTTACTCGGTTTGATTTTGAACCTGAGGGAGCGATCCAGACGGCAGCCGACCATCGGCCGGCGCTTGAGGATGTGCGGTTGTTGAGCTAAGGGCCAGCGGCCAAGGGCCAATCGCCATTGGCCAACCTAGACTTTCTTGACCACGATGTCCCCGATCACATTGGCGGCCTCGTCGCCCCTATCGGCCGCGTTGGAGAGGTGCCTGTACACCTCACGCAGCTTGAGCATGTTCAGCAAATCGTCGACATCGCGCGCATTGGAGAACAAGTCCGCCAACGCTTCACGATAGACCGTCTCCATTCGATTTTCCAGCGCCTTGGCCCTCACGGCGTGGTCGACGGCCACATTGGGGTGATCCTCCAGCCGCAGGACGCCTTGATGAATCTCATGCGCCGCGTCGTGCAGCAGCGACACCATGCGTTCGATGAAGGCGTTGGGCTGGATCTCCAGCAGCGCCATCTCCTCGATCGTGCTGTCGGCATAGTCCAGCACGTCGTCGATCGCCCGTGAGAGTGCGAAGATATCTTCCCTGTCGATCGGGGTCACAAAGGTCTGGTTGAGCTCGTCGATCAACACGCGGCGGACTTCATCCGCTTCCTTCTCCATACGGTTGACCCGCCGCGCCAGCTCGTTGTCCGGCTCGGCGACGTACTGCTGCAGGGCGGTCATTCCCTCCACCGCGAATGCCGCCTGCTTGATCAGCAGTTCGATAAAGCGATCGGTTTTGCGGCGCCGGAAAATGCCCATAGTCCCTCCAAATCTCGTGCCGCCATTATAGCGGCCCAGCTCATAAAGCCGAGGTCGGCTTTCTTGACACCTCCACGCCTCCCCGTGACAATAGGCTCATGGCGTTCCCAGAGGAGGTTCCAGAGGGCCACCGCTCCGGCTTCGTCGCCGTGGTCGGCCGACCGAACGTCGGCAAATCGACCCTGCTCAACGCGTATCTGGGCCAGCCCGTACACGCGGTCTCCTCCAAGCCTCAAACCACCCAGGTCCGGCAGCTTGGGATCCTCACCCTCGAGGGGGCCCAAGTGATCTTCGTCGACACGCCCGGCATCCACGAACCTCATCACAAGTTGGGCGAAATCATGGATTCGGTGGCGACCGATGTGGTCCGGGACGCGGAGGTGACCCTCGTCCTCTTTGACGTTGCTGAACCGTCTACGCCGGACGACGAGCGCGTGGCAGCTCGAGTGCGCTCCGTCGAGCCGACGCCGCTTGTCATTGTTGCACTGAACAAGATCGACGCCCTGCCCTCGCGGGACGGGCCGGACCGCCTGGATGAATTCAGGAACATGCTGCCCGGCGCCGACCTCACTTTGGAGATCTCAGCGACTCGCGGCGACAACCGCCAGCGTCTGCTGCAGGAGATCATCGACCGCCTCCCGGAAGGCCCACGCTACTATCCGGATGCCAATATCACGGATCGGTATGAGCGAGACATCGCCGCCGATTTCATCCGCGCCGCGGCCATGGAGCTGCTACGCCAGGAACTTCCGCACAGCATCGCCGTGCGCATTGACGAATTCAACGAGCGCGGCGAGGAGGGCGCCTACATCGCCGCCACACTGTTCGTTGAGCGCGAGTCCCAGAAGGGCATCGTCATCGGAAAGGGGGGGCGGATGATCCGCGAGATCGGCATCCAGGCCCGGAAAGGGATCGAGGTCATGTCCGGCCGGGATGTGTACCTTGATCTGCGGGTCAAAGTGCTTCCCGGCTGGCGCAACGACCCCGAGAAGCTTGAGCGAGTCGGCATCGTCGGCGGCACGTCGTGAAGTGATCACCGAAGGGACCGGCCAAGTGACCCCTTCGGACCGCGTCGGCACCGAAACCAGCGTTTTCGGTATGCCGGGCCGCATAAGCACGATTTCTCTCGCTTCCACCACAGCCGACTCCGCGCTGGCTTGCCGGCCGGCGGGCCCGAGGAGCACGTTGAACTGCCCCTGCCCGACCAAGTGCGCAAACCGCTTTCTCCACAAGCCACCCGACTCGATGAATGAGCTGCCGGAACACCCCATGCATTGGATGATCACGTCAACACCCCACAGCGTGGAACTGCACGACGACGATTTCAACTTGGATGAATACCCCCGGCTCCCCCATAGAACGGGCCGAAGCCCGTCCGGCCGGCGGCGACTTAAGTTCGCTTCGAACGCCGGCTGCGTGGCCTTGATCCCACAGCCCCACTCCGATATCTGAGATGCGACTCCGCTCCTGGCTCTTTCTTGGACTCTCACTGGTTGTGGCAGCACTTTGCGTGCGGCTCGGATTTTGGCAGCTGTCCCGCCTCGAGGAGCGCCGAGCCCGCAACCGGCAGATCCGGATTGGGCTGGCGTCCGATCCCCTCACATTGTCCGCCCCAGTCGAACCTAGCGAGCTTGAGCCGCATCGTCCGGTCCGAGCGCGGGGCCAGTTCGATCCCGCTCACCAGGTGATCTTGACCGGCCGCAGCTACGAGGGACGGTCGGGCGCCCACCTGATCACCCCTCTGCGCCTGGAAGGCGCCGACATCAGCGTGCTCGTCGACCGCGGTTGGATCCCGTACCAGGATCGCTCCTCGGCCAGCTTCGATAGCTACCGGGTGCAGGAATCGGTGCAAATCCGGGGGATCATCATGCCCTCGCAGGAACTCCCGACCTTTCCGCTCCTGCCGCCGCCAGCGACCACCTCCCCGCAAGATCCGCGCTTCGCATGGCCGGCCGTCGACGTCCCGGCCATCGAGGCCCAGATTCCCTACGATCTACTGCCCGTCTACATCTCGCTGACAGAGCCGGTCCCACCCGAGGCGGAGGAGCCGATCCCCGACCCTGGACTTGACCTCTCCGAGGGCCCGCACTTGGGCTACGCCATCCAGTGGTTCGCCTTCGCGCTCATCGCGCTGTTCGGCGGAGCATATTGGACCTGGACTCGGGTCGCGGGGGACGGTTAGTTTACAAGGATCTGGGGAGCACCGACACGCCATCGATCCGATCGAAAGGCTGCACGTCAGACGTGGACGGACTGAAAACAGAGCGTTCCGGCGAAATGGACTTCGTAGGAGGACCGGCCGGTCGTCCCTGCGAGGGATCACCAAACCTCCAAGGGCGCGGCCCTTCCGCCTGACTCAAAGCAAAAGACCCGGTCACCCCCTTGTCGCGATACAGAGTGCATGGCCATGCGCCCCTCGGTGGAAGCGGAGCGCGGTGGACGGGGCAGGTCGGGCAAGAATATGGAAGCAGGATCGCTGACAACAAATCTTCTCGGGGGCGGAAGCTGTCGGCGACTCATCCCACGTCTACGGATCCCAGTGGACATCCGACGTTGCCCCCGGCCCACCGGACTTGTGCTGGGGGCCCTCGCTGGACTTCCTCGGCTTGGTGCTCACACGAGCGCGGATCGCCGGCACGCCGACCCGGAGAAGATGAAACACCACGATTCCCAAGATCGCCGCCCACAGCGCGGATTGAGCACGTAAACCGCTTGCGCCTTGTGCCAGTGGAAGTCCCAACGCCAAGAGCACGCCGAGGCCCTGCCCGGCGTGTACGCGTTGAGGGTTCAAGCGTTCGGGCGTCCGGTCCGCCCGCGCCTCAACCTGCCACCGGCTGACCGTGACGGCGAGAAAGGCGGCGGCGGCCGCCCCCAGCCCCGCCCAAATGGTGAACGCCAGGGGATCGCGACCGCCCGAAGCCGAAAGTGGAGCGACCTGAGCCACGATCCACGCAAGCACAAGCCCGACCGCGGCGAACTTGTGGTTCCGCTGATCGGGCGGCAGCCAACCGTCAAGCGCCAACCCGACCGCCGTCAGCAGCAGGAAGCCCGAACCTCGTACCCATCCCAGCCCCAGGCTGACGGCGACCACCGCCAGCGTGTCGGCCGGACGCGGGCTCAATCCAGTCGTGCGCGCGATAAGACGCAGCAGGACGAGCACCCAGCCGCTGACCAGGATCGAAGGCCCGCCCCACAACAGCATCGTCACCGCGCCGGCCAGCCCACCGACCAGCGCGGAGCGCTGATGATCTGGATCCAATTCGCGCCCAATCGCCCAAGCCAAGAACACACTAGCCGCACCGAACAGCCCCGCAGTGAGGACCGTCATGAACGAAGAGGTTCCGGAAAGCGCCGATTGAGCTCCCGCCGCGAGCCCCCCCGCCGCGGCCAGGACGATCATCCACCGATGTTCGACCAACGCCAAATCGATATCGCGCGGCAGGCTCGTGAATCGATAGTAGCTTGGAATTTCCATCGTCGTCCCGCCTCATCATTCCACTGTCAGCGCTTATTCCATCTTTAGAGCGGTCCAGCCCTCAACCCTTTGCATCCATCCTCAGATCCATTATAATTTAGCTCTGCTAAATAAATGGAGGTCCGGGTTGACGACTTCTTCGGCCGAGGTGGCCGACAAGATACTGACCATCATCCCGCTCATGATGCGTACGCTGGCCGCCGAACTGCGGCAGACCGGTCACACGCTGTCTCCCTCGCACTTTCGCTTGTTGGCGATGCTCTATAAGCGCAAGTGGAGCCTGGGAGAACTGGCCCAACACGATTCTGTGAGCCCACCGACGATCTCACGCGCCATTTCGACCCTCGAGGACAGGGGCTGGGTCGAGCGGAGCACTTCACCTGAAGACGGGCGCGTGGTGCTTGCCGAAATCACCCCGCGCGGAAAGGCCGTGCTGA
>CAZFCJ010000052.1:0-24082 GCA_964517315.1 uncultured Anaerolineaceae bacterium
GAATTCGAGCAGGAACCGCCCCAGCGGGTATGCGACCAGGTACATCAGGAACAGGTCCCCGGTGTGCAGGCGCTCTCCATAGCGACGCCAAATCCAGTACAACACCCCTGCGCTGGCCAGATTCCATAGACCCTCGTAAAGGAACAAGGGATGGAAAAACTCAAACGCCTCGTAGCCCGCCAAGCGGTTCTCGGGGCGAATGAAAATCCCCCATGGCAAGTCCGTCGGTGGACCGTAGAGCTCCTGGTTGACGAAGTTCCCCCAACGCCCGATGGCGTGCCCGATCGGCAGGCCGACGGCGGCCGAGTCGAGCAGCTTGCGCAGGTCGAATTTGTTCCGGCGGGCGAAAACATAGAGTCCGAGCGCGCCTCCCGCGATGGCCCCAGGCATTCCCAACCCGCCCTGCCAGGCCGCGATCAGATCGATCGGATGCGTCAGGTAATAGCGGGTATCGATGCCCGCTTCCAGCAGGCTTTTCGAGGGGGTGAACACATGGTACAGACGGGCGCCGATCACGCCGAAAATAACCGCCCACACCACGGCGTCCCAAATGAGATCAGGATCACGGTTCGTATCCATCTCGGCCAACAGGCGCCGGGCGACGAACGTCCCGACCACGACACCCAGCATGATGAGCAGGCCATAGTAATGGAAGGTGAGTGGGCCGATCGAGATGCCGTAGGGGCCGAAGGACACGGTGACTCAGCCCTCGCCGAGCGCTTCGTGCTGGTGCGCCTGCTGGCGAACGATGTAGATCCGCTGCAGGGCAGTCAGGTTGCCAAGCACGGCCACGATCGCCACTCCGAGGGCCGGCAGGTTGAGAATGAGGCTCGGCGCAAGAACCAGGTAACGTTCGACCCGGGTTAACACCCCGCCCTTCACCCGATAGCCGACCGCCTCGCCGCGCGCCCGCACGTAGGAGACCAGCACCGAACCGGCCGCAGCGGCGAAGACCAGCCCGGCCAGGAGAATCTCGTCGGCCAGAAGGTAGAAGTAAAGCAGGCCGGCGAGGATCGTCAGTTCACTGTAGCGGTCCGTCACCGAATCGACGAAGGCACCAAATTCGGATGGCTCGCCGCGCAATCGGGCCATGACCCCGTCAAGAGCATCAATAGGGCCGACGAGCAAGACAAGCAGTCCGCCCAGTTGAAACGACCCCTGTGCCAGCAAAATCGCCGCCACCAAATTGCCAGCCAGCCCGAGCAGGGTCATGGTGTTGGGTTGAATGCCAATGCGATTCAGGAAATCGCCGACCGGATCCAGCAGGTGCTGAAAGTGAATCCGCAGATAATCCGTGAAGGTGGCCGGGGTTTCCTGCGCAGGCTGATCGGCTCGCATGTCGTCTCCTTGAGTCAGACCGCTCGAATGCTACCCGCGCGACGAGGACGCGTCAAGAACGCGAGCCTACGGTTTCTCATTGTCTTCATCTTCATTTTCCGGCAGCAATGGATCTTCGTGATCCGAGATCAGAACGTCCCGCGTCTTGCCCCCGCTCTGCGGACGGCCGACGACTCCCAGCTCCTCGAGCTCGTCCATCAACCTGGCGGCGCGCGGGTAGCCGACTCGCAATCTGCGCTGGAGCAGCGAGGCGCTGGCCTCCCCCTCCTGCCTCACGACCTCGATCGCCTGCTCCAGCATATCGTCGTGCTCTTCCAGCGTCTCCTGGCGGGCGAGGTGGTCCGCCCAGGGCGGCTCGTCGTCGCTCACGACTTCATCGACCTCCTGGCTCCAGAACTCGATCAGTCGAGCGACCTCTTCGTCGCTGGCGTAGACGCCCTGAAGTCGCACTGGGGCCGAGGCCTCTGCCGCCAGGTAAAGCATATCGCCGTTGCCCAAGAGGGTCTCAGCGCCCTGTGTGTCGAGAATGACCCTCGAGTCGGTGCTCGAGGCGGTGGCGAAGGCGATCCGGGCCGGAAAGTTGGCCTTGATCAACCCGGTCACAATGTCCGTGCTGGGTCTCTGTGTGGCGACGATCAAATGAATCCCCACCGCTCGCGCCATCTGAGCCAACCGCACCAGAGTGCGCTCGGTCTGATCCGGGGCCATCATCATCAGATCGGCCAGCTCATCCAGCATCACCACAACGCGCGGCATCCTCTCCAGGCCGCGGCGGCGCGCCGCTTTGCGGTTGTAGGCCCCAATGTCCCGTGCCCGGGCCTCCTCCATGAGGCGGTAGCGCCGGTCCATTTCGAGCGTGCACCAGCGCAGCACACCTACGATGCGCTCCAGGTCCGTCTCGACCTTGCCGAACAGGTGCGGCAGGCCGTTGAAGCGCAGCAGTTCGACCATCTTGGGGTCGACCATAACGAGCCGCAGCTCGTCGGGTGAGTTGTTCATCGCCAGGCAAGTTGCGATCGCCGTGATGGCGACCGATTTTCCCGATCCCGTCGTCCCACCGATCAGCAAATGGGGCATGGCCGCCAGATCGGCGGCGAACGATTGACCGGCTACATCCCGGCCCAGGGCGATGGTCAGGGGTGATTCGATGGCGTTGAAGGCCTCCGACTCCAGGATCGGGCGCAGACGAACCACCGCCCCCTGGCGGTTGGGGACTTCAATGCCGACATACGGCCGACCCGGGACGGGCGCTTCGATCCGCAGCCGCGGCGCTTCCAGCGCCAGGGCCAGATCGTTGGACAGCGCAGAAATCTGTGAGACGCGTACCTTGGCCTTACGCACCTCTCCATTCGATCCCGTCTGCTCCACGTAGCCGGGCTCAACCGCGTACTGAGTCACGGACGGGCCCGACCGGTAGTCGACGACGCGAGCGGGGATTCCGAAATCAGCTAATGTCTTCTCAATTAACCCAGCGGTGCGGTTGATCTCGGTGGCGGTGATGCGGGTCGCACCGCCGCTGTCGAGGATGGACAACGACGGCAGCTGGGTGTCCCGGGCGATTGGGCCGGCAGGGGTCTCTTCTGCGGTCGGGTGGACCTCAAAGTTTTTGCGGTATTCCTTCGGCAAGCGGCCGCCACGGCTGCGGGAGGCGCGCCGCTCCCGCGCAGAGGGCTCTTCCGCAGCCTCGACCTCCATCTGCCGCGCTTCCGCTTCGGCGATCCGATTCACCGCCTCCCGCAGCGAACCGCGTCGGCGCAACGCGTCCACCAACGCGTAGCCTGCCGCGCTGGTGGCCGCGACGGACAGGACCAGCCCTGCGCCAATCCGCCCAAGCGCATCGCTGAGCAGGGTGGCGATCCCCCAGCCGATCAGCCCGCCGCCCCAACCGGCTTCGGAGGCGGTCAGCGAAAGACCCGCCGCCAACGCCAACAGCCCCAGCGTGGAAAACAGCGCGAACTCGAGAGCAATCACGCGCCACCAGCGGATCGCGGTCGGCCGACCCAACGTTCGCCGCCCAAGCACGACCGCAGCCAACGCCAGAAGCACGGGGATCAGCAGGGCTCCCAATCCCATCCAGCGCCAGAGCGCCTGAACCCAGGGATCCACAATTCGGCCCCGGGTCCATCCCGCCATCCCCATAGCTGTAATGATGGCCGCCGCCGCCAGCAGGACGGCCGCCAGCTCGTCGGCCACGTCGAGCAGTCGATCGAACCATACGATCCAGCCCGAGTCAGCGGCGGCGGCAGCTTCTCGCGTTTCGCCCGCGCTCATATCCCACCCCTTAGATTGCGTGAACCGAGGTGCCGGGGAGGGAAAATGAAGGCCGGGCGCATAAGCGGCGCGCCCGGCGCGTGAGACCTCTTCACGCTTCGATTAGAGGGAGGACGGACTCTCATGGGTTTGCCGTTGCTCGCCTTCTCTCTGCTCCACCCCGGATTGATCGACGCCGCGCAGGCTCAAGCCCAAGCGGCGGGCCCCGGCAGCGATATGGATGATTCGGACCCGAACTCGGTCGCCTTCGACCAGCACATCCGACGGCTGTACGTAGGGTTCCTCGCCCATCTCGGACACGTGGATCAGACCCTCAAGGCCATCTTCGATCCCGACGAAGGCTCCGAACTTGACGACGTTGGTGACGGCGCCCTCGACGATCGTGCCGGTCTCATAGCGCTCCTCGACCGATTCCCAGGGATCCGGAAGCAACTCCTTGACGCTCAGGGCAACCCTCGACAGATCCCGGTCCACCGAAAGCACCTGGACGTCGAGCTCGTCCCCGCAGCAGACCACATCCTCCGGATGGCGAACGCGGCCCCATGAAAGCTCGGAAACGTGAACGAGCCCTTCTACACCCCCCAGATCCACAAACACGCCGAACGGTGTGATGTTCGTGACCTCGCCGCATACGCACTGTCCCGGCTGGAGGCTCTCCAAAAGCTCAATCCGCTTTCCCGGACCCGCTTTGGCCGCGCGCTGCGAAAGCACCAATCGGCCGCGTTCAGGATCGTATTCGATCACCTTCACGCAAAGCTGCTCACCGACCATGTTCTCCATGATCCGGCAGCGTTCGTCTTCGTCTTCCACCTCTTCAAGTTCAACAATGTGGGAGATGGGGATGAAACCGCGCAGGCTGCGGGCCTCCACCAACAATCCGCCGCGGTTGAAACCGATGATGGACAGGTCCACGGTGTCATCGGCGTCGTATAGCTCGCGCGCCCACATCCAGTCCTCCGCCGAGCCGGAGATGCCGGAACTGTGGGCGCCGCTGAAGGTTTGAGGGTCCTTGCTGCTTACTCGCTCGGCGTCCTCCAGCACCGACTGCCACCAGCTGTCGCCCCTCACCGGAGGCGGGGCCTCCGAAGGGGCTTGATCGTACCCTTCCGAATCCATCTAGACCACCTCGCAAATGAACAACAGGCTACCCCTGTCTAACGGTAGCATACTGAAAAATCGCAATTACGCAAGGTTTTCATCGGCCCCACGGCCGTCCTCGGCGGCTCTGGCGGCCGCTTCTCGCTCCATGTCTGCGATGGCCCGCGCTACCTCTTCAATTGCCACCCGCTGCTTGCGGTACAGATCGGCTTCGGACATCGCCAGGCGCATGGCAACGTCGCGCACCTTGCGTCCTTCGACGAATTTCATCTCCAAAATATTGTAGAGCATCCACTCGGCCGTAAAGCGCCTGTCCCCGGGCGGCTTGACACGCTCGATCCCTCGCTGCAGCACCGCCCGCAGCGCGTTTACCGGACTCCCACCGTGCTCGTCCAGCGCTTCTCTGACCACTCTCAAGCCCATCAGCGGGCTGCGCGTCAGCCGGGGCCCACCCCAATAGTGCCCCAGCGCGTCCTTGACCAGCGCGGCCAAATCCGCCTCGCTGTGCACTCCCTCGAGCGAGTCGGTGAGCGCGTCCGTACCCCCATAACGCGCCGCGGCGCGAATGCGCTGAATTTCCTCAACGTGCGGCACCAACTGGTCCACGACGTTGAACACCTGCCGCTGCAGCACCCGGTCGGAAAGCGCCACGGTCGCCCGGTTCACCAGCAGCTGCAGCGAGCCGACCTCCTCTTCAGTAAGGTCAATGTCGTCGTCCAGCCTGCGCATACCGAGCAGACCCTGGACATCGTCAGCGTCGCCGGGCTGGAGCGGAATAAGCCAGTAGACGTCCCAGGCGAAGAGAGTGCCCAGCCCTTCGACCTGCTCGCCCTCCTCGGGAAGGACGACGGTCGGAAGCTCCTCGTCAGAGCGCAGCGGCCCCTCCTCGCCCACGGCGACTTCCAGCTCCAGCCCCTCCTCGCCCATGGCGGCGATAAACGCCGAGGGCGAGCCGGTCACGTCCACCACGGCGTTCAGAATGGCCTCCAGGTACTGCTGCAGATCGCCCGTCGTCAGCAGCCTCTCCTCCAGCACCTGCAGCCGCATAATGTCGTCCCGGTCCTGCCCGTAAAACAGCCAACGCTCGATCGGGCTGCGGACCAAAGTGATAACGTACTGGAGCAGGAGAAGGGTCGCGACCATGGCGAACGGCACGACCCGGCTGTCCGGAAAGCCCAGCAACCTGCCGGCACGTTCGGTGACGACTGTGATCGCCAATACGGTGGACGCGACCACCGGACCGCGCAGGATCCACTGGAACAGGCGGCTCTTGACGATGCGATCCGGGAAGCTCACTCCGAAGTACGCCACAGCGTACGCCATGAGGACCAGCAGGAAGGCCACCGACCCGTTCGTGATCAACAACAGCCCCTCAAAAATGAAGGGGAACCCCACCAGGGACGGGCCGGTGATCGTGAGGAACGGCACCGCCCCGAGCAGCGGCCCAAGGCTTCCGACCATCAAGTAGGCCATTCTCCTGCGGCTGGACCGCGTCAGGCAGCGGCGGAAAGCTCGGGCCAAATTGACGCCCGTGAAGGCGAGATCAAAGGTCAGATAGAGGAAGAACAGCGGGAACAATGCGCCTGCTCCCATGAACACCGTCGAGTCGGCCTCGACCAAATCCGCTGTGATCAGGTCGCTGAACCCCACCAGAGCGAACGCCGCGGTGCTGAGGATGTAGCTCAAGCGAACTGCGAATTTTCTGCGTCCGCGCGAAGGCCTGCCGGTGGAGGCGAGCAGTGCGTCGGATAGGTGGAGGAACGTCGCCGGCAGAAAACATACGCCCAACCACTGCAGGCGCAGCCACATCTCCTGCTCCGACGCAACCGGGGTCGTCGCCGCCAAAACGTCCCCGAAGTACACAACCGACACACAGCCCAAGACCAAAGCGAACGAGCGCGCGACGAGCTCACGTGGATTGAAGGTAAGCGCGTACAGCAGGAGGGAGATCGCGGTGATGGCGTTGCCGGCGTCCAGGATCTGGTTGAAGACCTGCAGCCCCGCGAGCAGTGACTCGAACATGAGTGAGGGAAGCTTACTTGAGATTCAAGACGAAGAACAGGGCGATGTCCTGATCGGGGAAGTATTGGTCGCTATAGCCGGCGAACGCGAATCCGAGCTTGTGGGCCAGGCGGATGGCGGGGTAGTTCTTGCTCTGCATTTCGAGGAACAGCGTGCGGTAGCCGCGCTCCGAGCTCCAGCGTCGAGCGGCCCGCAGCAGACCTGTTCCGTGCCCTTGGCGGCGGTGGCGGAGATCGACGACAAGATCGGTCACCCACGCGGATCCCGGCGCCGGACCCGCCTCCAGGGACAGGTAGCCGGTCGGTGCGTCCCCCGTCTCACTGATCAGGACCACAAGCTTGGAGGTCCACTCGTCGATGAGCAGTTCAGGCTCACGGGGATACCGGACGCGCATCGGCCGCGGCAACCGCACCTCCTGGAAATGGATCGACGCCCCCTCTACGCCGCCTTGAAACCCCATTTGCCAAACATGGTCGGTGCTGAACCCATGATCCATGTCCGCAAGTTGGGAGATATCTGAGGAAACCGCGGGCCGAACGTGCACCCTCTGGTCTCCTCGACGTTTCCCTTCTTCCATGGTCTCACCGCTCATTCGTTGGGAACCACCCGCACCCGGATCACACACGGCTGAGGGGCGTTTCCCGAGGTGTCTGTGACCACCAAGCGAAGCTCGTACTCACCCGTTGGGACGAGGCTGGTGTCCCATGTGCCCAACTCACCTTCGGTGACCGGATCCGTACCGGCCGAAATTGCTTGCCAAACGTCATCGGCGCCGACCGGACGATATTCATATTTATAAAACGCGAAGTTGTCAATATCGGCTGTGCCCCGGATCTCGACGACTCCTTGCAAGGTCTGTTCCGTTTCGGGCTGACTCAGCGTAGCCTGTGGGTTATCGCAGCCGGCCGCGTCGGCGGTGCCGACCGGCAGCGGAGTGGCCGCGGCGAACTCCGCTTCCTCGGTGCCACCGGAAGCCGGTGGCTCCGTAGCCAGGAGCGAAACGGTCGGTAAGGCGGTGGGTCGAGCCGAGGCCGGCAGGGCCGGCCCGAGAAATGTCGCCGCCAGAAACGTGGCCAACATCCCTGTCAGCACGATCACCAGCATCGCCGCGGAGCGTCTCAGGCCCGAGAGGGCCCGCTCGCGCTCCAGGCCGAACATCGCTTCGCGCAGTTCTCGGCTCCAATTCCAGGTGAGCCACAAGTACGCGAGGGCCGCCAAGCCCAATCCCAGGTAGATCCAGGTTTGGTAAGTTTCAATGAGGAGGACGACTTCCAACATCAAGCGCTCACGAAAGCCGCCGCAGCACCCCTTTAATCAGCGTCGACATGCGAGGAACGATGACTTCGCCGGCCTCCAGCACCTCCTCATGGGTGGTGATCGTCTCGCCGTCCAAATTGGCCTTGTTGCTGATGCCCGAGACGCCCAACACCCTGGTCCCGCCGTGGCGCGCAACGTTCACCTCGGGCACCGTGGACATTCCCACGGCGTCGACGCCGATCGAGCGCAGGAACCTCAAATCCGCCGGCGTCTCAAACGACGGGCCGGCCAGGCAGATGTACACCCCTTTGTCGTAAGGGATCTCGTCTTCCCTGCAGACGGATTCGGCCAGTTCGAGCAGCCGCCGGTCATAGGCTCGGCTCATATCCGGAAAGCGCGGACCGAACGTCTCGAGGTTCGGGCCCCGCAGCGGAGTTAAACCGGCCATGCCGATCAGGTTGATGTGGTCGGATATCAGCATGAGCTGGCCAGGCTCATAGTCCGGGTGGACCGCCCCGGCGGCGTTGGTCACGATCAAAACCTCCGCTCCCATTCGCTGCATCACGCGAATTGGCAAGCCGATCTGAGCCATTGAATATCCCTCATAGTAGTGCACCCGGCCCTGTAAGATGAAGACCGGTTGGCCCTCCAGCCGCCCGAACACCAGCTGACCCGCGTGCCCCTCAACGGTCGAGGCGGGCCAGCCGTCGATTTCCTGATTCGGGAATCTGTCGCCGTCTTCCACTTCGTCCGCTAATGGCCCCAACCCCGAGCCCAAGATCATGCCTATCTTGGGCTCGACGGAAGTGCGCTTCCGGATGGTCTCAACGACCGAGTCAATGTGTTCGAGGGTTAGGAAACCGTTGTCGGTCATGGTTGTCTAGCCTTCAGGAGGTCGCGGCGGTGGCGCGGATATGCCGGCGCAGCGTGTTCGGGCTGGACAAGCCGAGCACTTCCTGGACCTCTTTCTTCGAATGGCCCGACTGCAGCATATGGCGAGTCAACGTGTGGCGCAGGGTGTATGGTGATACATCCTCACCCAGATTGCAAGCCTGCGCCCAGCGTTTGACGACCAACCACAAACCCTGGCGGCTCAACCCTTCGCCGCGCTGATTGAGAAAGAGGGCCGACACACCGCGCTTGCGCGCCAGCTGGGGGCGACCTTCCTTGAGGTAGCGCTCCACCCTGTGGTATGCGCCTTTCAGGGGCAAGGGGTCGGTGGCCGCGCCGTCCCGGTCCAAAACCCCGCTCACCAGGTCGATGTCTTGGACCTCAATTCCGACGGCCTCCTCCGCCCGCAGACCGGTCGCGTACAGGAACGAAAGGATCGCCGCGTCGCGGATGTCGCGCGCCGAGGTGCTGTTGCTCGGCGCCTCGAGCAGCCGGTTCATCTCGTCCCTCGTGAGCGCCCGCGGTTTCTTCGGCGGCGGCACCGGTGCTTGCAGACGCTCGAGCAGGACATCCGCCCTCACACCTTCATGCTCCTCGAGGTAGTGGAGAAACGAGCGCAGTGCGGCGAGTTTCCTCGCCACCGTCGCCGGTCGGTAGTCCTGCTCCTCGACCCAGTCCGTGTACACTTTCATCAGCTCGGGGTCCAGCTCCCCGGGTTGGAACGGACCGTTCGCACGCTGGTTGATGACTTTCCGAAATTGAGTGAGGTCGGTCTGATAGGCCAGGATCGTATTCTGCGCGCTCCCTTGATCGTATTTGAGGTGACCCAGAAAGCGGACGACAGCCTGGTCTATCACGAGGAACTCCTAAGGGTTGAAACGCTGGCGATTATACCATCGGGCTTCGAACGGTCACATTTGACAAATGATAGAATGCCGGCAGCATGACGATCAACTATTCCGGAGCGGGGATGACACCCACCGCGCGGTGCTGGCGGTTCATGTCACCAGATGCCTGCCGGCGAGCAGGACCAGTGTGATGAGGGGGCATGAAGTCGCCCAGCCGGAGGGTCGCGCCGCCCTTTGATTCGAGCAGCTCGCTTCGACGCGATTGGCCAGAGAATTCCGCTGCCCGCGGTTGGCGGTTCTGACGCGCTGAAATTCGAGGGGATCCGTGCAAGCAGTATAACGCTGCATACGCGGGGCTGCGATCACCTGGACTTTCGTGCAGGCGCTCGAAGAGCTCATCCCAGGTCAGCCTTTGGTCAAGCTCCTTCCGACTCACCGGCCCAGAATCGAGGCACATCGTGCAGTCCATATTCGAGTCGATGGTGGGAACGAAGAGGTCCGTGCCTCAGGCGAGGGCATCCCGACCCGGCCTGCTCCTGCTGGGCTGCAGCCACCTTAGCCGGCGGGCCGGCTTGGAGCTGCCTGCGCCGCAAATCGCGGCTCGCTTCGCGCCGGCGTTTGTGCCGGTGGGCCTGGGGATCTGGTTCGCCCACTCTTTCTTCCACTTCGCCATCGGAGGCTTGACCATCGTCCCTGTACTGCAGTCTTTTCTACTCGATCACGGACTGCGCTGGTTGGGAACGGACCCCCGCTGGGATCTCGGCTACCTGCTGCCGCCCGAGTCGGTGTTCCCTATTCAAGTCATAGGCTTGACGCTGGGATATTTCGGCGGGTTGGGGGTGCTGGCGTATCAGGCACTGCGCACGGATGGAAGGCCGATGAAGGCGCTCGTCCAGCTGCTGCCCTGGGCGCTGATCCTGACCGCCCTCGCGCTCGCCTCGCTTGGCGTGTTCAATCTGCCGATGGAAATGAGGGGGGCCTTCGGTGCTTAGATCCGCCCGCTTCGCCCTGGCGCTGATCGTCGGGCTGGTCATGATGGCTCTGCCGTGGATTGGGGCAACCGCCGAAGGGCCCGGCACCGGCGGCCGGCGGGTCATGCTGCAGGACGAATCCGCCGGTCCATACCTGCTGCGGGTGGTGACCTCACCCACGCCGCCGAGGGTCGGCGACCTCTATGTCGAAGTCCGAGTGACCGACCCCCAAACCGGCGACGTGCTCACCGATCTCGATGTCTATACGCAGGCGGCACCCACGGAGGGCGACGCGGCCCCGGTCGAGGTCCAAGCGACCCACGACATCGGTCCGATCCCCACCGAGTACGCCGCCCACCTGCCGGTTGATGCCGCCGGTGTATGGCGTGTCACGGTCGACGTGCAGGGCCCCCAGGGCACGGGACAGGTTGAGTTCCTCACCCGCGTCAGCGGGTCGCTCGCGCTGGGCGCCGTCATCTCGGTCGGACTCCCGATCGCCGGGCTGGCCCTCTTGATGCTCGTTTTCCTTTGGCTTCAGCGAAGCAGCCAAGAGAGCGAAACCGTCTGAGCTGACGGCGGCTGAGCGCCGGCAACGACCACCGAACCCGAACCTCTCGGGCGTCGGAGCTCCTGGGATCCCCTCCGCTATTTACGGGCTGAAGACTTCGTCCGTAACCTCGGAGAATTCAAACGGACTTTCCCAGGTCGAAAAGTACGCCCGGTCGGGCAGATATTCGAGATCGGCGCCGACGGCTGCGTTGAGCACCAGGCGCAGGGTATTGACCGGGCTCATGCCCCGGTACGGTTCGACATCCGGCGCGGAGTCGGGCGGCAGGTGGACCGCAGTCAGGATCCCCATCCGCTCGGCCAGATCCGAGGCCGATTGAGAGTTCCAATCGAAATACGCCCCCGGCCCGTGATCGCTCTGGATCACGATGATCGGTGAAGTCTCCGAACGAGCCAGTATGACTTCGACCGCTCGCAGGACCAGCTCGTTGACGTAGATCAGCTGGTCACGGTAGCGTTCGATGTACTCGGCCCGGGTCCCAATGCGTCCCAGCCAGTGCGATCCGTCCACGATCCGGTAAGGCCCGTCGTAGCGGCGGGGGCGACCCTCCGCTTGGAACACGAATGGAGGATGCGGCGCCATCACGTGAGCGAAAGTGAACTGGGCACCGGGTTCACGCGCTGCCAGATCCAGATGGGTAAGCGTGAATTCGATCCGTTGGCGTCGTTCACCAATGAGCTGGGATTCCGGCCGGGCGCGATCATAGATTCGGAGCACCGGTCGCAGGGCCGTCGTCTCCAGGAACAAGCGGTCGGCGCCGGTGAGGTTTATAGGTCCATCGGCCGCTGCCGGGCCTGCCGTCGCCTCGGAAGGCGGCAGCTGGAGATAGCGGTCGGGGTGTTGAAAGCGGGTCGCCGGATGCTCGCTCTCAAACGCAACGACCTCGTAGCCGGCCCCTCGGAGCAAGCGCGTCGCCAGATTTTCTCGCGTCATCTCGACCAGGACGGTGAAGTCAAATTGGGTTTCATGGAAGCCCTCCATCGCCTGCAGGTAATCGAGGTTCAGCGTGGCCGGCATGCTCAGGATCGTCTGGTCGTAGTTGGCAAAACTGTCGGGGTCGACGTGAAAACCGGCCTGCTGCAGTTCAGATAGAAACGCTCGGTTGTCGTGTCCATAGATCCGGAGCAGCGTATCGGCGCGGGCGTAGCCATCCAGCACGATGAAATAGACGTCGGGCTCGGCCGCCGTGGCGCGCTGCGCCGGCTCGAGGGACAGCTCGGGAGGCGTCAAGTCCGTGTCCTGCACCTCGCGCGCCGATAAGCCCGCAGCCAGGTTCACAATGGGCATGATCAGCAGCACCAGGCCAACCAGATTTAGGCCCTTCGTCGCCCGCGCCACGGCTTTCCCGTGCCTGACGACCGCCCTCACCCCAACCAGCAGCAGCGCCAGCCAGACCACAGGCAGCCAGGCGAACGGGTCCATCCACTGCCCGATCTCCATGGAAGCGTGGCCGTATGAGAAGAACAGGAGCAGCGCGACCGCCAGAGCCGCACCGGCCTGGGCTTGATGGTCGAACCAGCGGCCAAGAAGGCGCTGGACGGCCAAGGCGATAAGCACGGGTCCGACCAGCGCCGGGAGCAACGCGCCGACCGCCAGCCAGTCGTCATTTGCCGAGGCGAGCGCCAGCCCAGGATAAAGGGCCAGCGCGAGGGGATAGAGCGGGTATGGTGCCGCAAAGTGCCGAGCTTGGTCAGACATGAAGTGAGATTCGTCTGGCGCGGATCACGCGTCCTTGTGGCCATCCGGAAGACGGCCGAGCCCTCCGCCGTTCCACATCCGAACGCCCGCTATGCGTTGGACCGGATCCCCGGCAGCACCCGGGATTCGATTCGTCAGTTTCCCCTACGGGTCGGGCGGGGTTCAGGGCGCCACCTGCTAGAGGAGGGTGTCCAGAACCAGTGCGCCGAACAGCAGCGCAAGATAAAGGCTCGAATAGCGGTACATGCGCCAGGCGTTGCGGTTGCCGCCTTGCTTCCACAGCGTCCACGCTGTGAGGACCAGACCCCCGCCGAGCAGCGCGGCGGCTGCCACGAACAGCCACCCTCCCAGCCGGGCGACGGGCAGCAGAAGTGTGAGCGCCACGACCTGGATCGTGTACAGGAGGATTTCACGCCGGGTCTGCCGTTCGCCGTGAACGACCGGCAGCATCGGCACACCGGCTCGAGCGTAGTCTTTGCGGCGCACCAAAGCCAGCGCCCAAAAGTGCGGCGGCGTCCAAAAGAAAATCACCGCGAAGAGCATGAACGCGCCGACCGAAAGCCCCCCGGTGGCGGCGGCCCATCCGACCAACGGAGGAACCGCGCCGGCCCCGCCGCCGATCACGATGTTGTGCGTCGTGAGCTGCTTCAAGCCGATGCTGTACAGCACCACATAATAGAACATCCCTGCCAGCGCGAGCAGTGCGCTGAGCAGGTTGACGAACACCGCGAAGACGAAGAATCCGAGCACGCAAAGGCTGATGCCGAAGGCGACAACGACCGCCGCGTGCACCCTGCCTCCCGGGATGGGCCGCCTCGCGGTGCGGATCATCGCCCGATCTGCGTGACGGTCGATGTACTGGTTGAGGGCGCCCGAACCGCCCGCGCTCAGCGCGCCGCCGAGAAGACTCCAGAGCACGAGGCCGGTGCCGGGCCAGCCGCCGGCGGCGACAACCATCGCGGCCAGCGTGGTCACAAGGAGAAGAGCGACGATGATCGGCTTGGTGAGCGAAAGAAGGTCGCGCAGGCTCGGACTCGGCCCGGCCTTCGAGGCGTCGGGGGCATCGAACTCCGGCTGCGGATCCAGCAGCGCCAGCGCGGTGGTGATGACCAGCGCGGCCCACACCGCCGAGGCCGTGGCCACATGCAGGCCGTTGACCAAGGGCGGGAAACCCCACAGGACGTTGAGCGCTCCGAGGCCGATCTGCACGGCGATCAGGACCGCCGTGGTGGCCGCAGCGATAAACGCCACCGGCCGGCTGGCGCGGTACCTCCACGCCGTCAGGCCGAGCGCGACGACAAGCAGCCCGGTCACAGCCGCCACCACCCGGTGCAGCATGTGCACCTGGCTCAACAGCGTCGGCGGCCACACCTGACCGTCACAAAGCGGCCAGCCGGCGCAAGAGCCCGTGGCACCGCTCGATGTGACCAGAGCCCCGCTCATCAGCAACACAAGCGTGGTAGCGGCGGTGGCGGCCGCCGCCCGAGCCAGCGGATCGGTCAGAGATAGTCGGACCGGCCTGCCGGCGTTGAGGCGGAAGGCGAACACCGCCACCGCGACCTGCAGCGAGAGGATCACGAGGGCGTTGCCCAGGTGGAGGGCGACGATGGTCGGTGGCGTCTCGGTGAGCACGGTCACCGCGCCCAGCGCGATCTGCACCACCAAGAACAGAACCGAAAGGGTGGCGAGGTAGCGGATCCAGCGGGCTTCCCGGTACCAGAGCCAGGCCATAGCCGCCACCCCGAGGATCAGGGGCGAGGTGATCGAGGCGGCCAGTCGATGCGTGTACTCGATGATAGCCGTCGCCTCGAGCGGCGGGATCAGGCGACCGTAGCACAACGGCCAATCGGGGCAGCCAAGCCCCGAGCCCGTCACCCGCACGATGCCCCCGGCCGCAATCAGAACGAACGTCATCACGGCCGCGGCCAGCGCGAGCCAAAGGAAACCCCGGGCTCGGCCCGGGTTTGGGTTTATGCTCCCACGCGTATTCAAGACTTGCCCCGAAGGATCAGTACAAGCTGGACATCAACACGAATACGATCAACAGCGCAGCCGGGAGGACGAAGACCCATGTGTATATCGATGGGTCATCCCGCAAATGCATGTAGAACGAGGCGACCAGGCTGGCCTTCCCCAGACTGAGCAGCAGAAACAGCGCGGTCATTGATCCGCGCGGCAATCCGACAAACGTCAAGCCGACCTCGACGGCTGTGATGACGGCCAGGGCCAAGAAGACCTGCGCGTACTTCTTGCGGTGGGATTCCTGGCGCCGCTCAACAGCTTGGGATTCCATTCAACCCTCCTAGATCAGATAAATCACCGTAAAGAGCACGATCCAGACGATATCGACAAAGTGCCAGTACAGACCGAAGGCCTCAACGCCGATGTTGTCGTCGGCGTCGTACTGGCCCCTGGCCGCTTTGGCCAGCGTCACGGCGGCCCAGATGACGCCGCCCAGCACGTGCAGGCCGTGGAAGCCGGTCAGGGTGAAGAACGTCGATCCGAACAGGCTGCTGGTCAGTGTGACCCCTTCGTGGTAGAGCGCGTTGAATTCGTAGGCCTGACCGGCCAAGAAGACGACGCCCAGGACGATCGTGGCGGCGAGGAAGCGCATCAGCCCGCTCCGGTTGCCGAGGCGGATCGCGTCAAGCCCGAGCACCACGGTGAAGCTGGAGGTCAAAAGGATGAAGGTGTTGGCGCCCACCAGCGTGACGTCCAGCAGCGCGGCCTCCGGAGTCGGGGTTTGCAATTTGTATTTAAGGAACGTGGCGATCAGGCCGCCGAAGAACATGACCTCGGTCGCGATGAAGAGCCACATCCCGAGTTTGACGTGGTTCAGGCCCAGTTCCCGGCCGGCCTGGAACTCCTCTTCGTGATGGGCCTGTGCGTAACCTTCGCTGCTCATAACATCTCCCTCGTGATCAGTCGCCCGCGGCCGGCGCCGGCGCGGGCTGCGCCGGTTCCACATCGAGGCCGTAATCATAAGGGCCGTGCGTGAACTTAGGCCGTTCTTTGAAATTCTCGGGCGGCGGGGGCGAGCTGGTCTGCCATTCGAGCGTCAGTGCGCGCCAGGGGTTGTCGCCGGCCGCCGGCCCGCGAGCCCAGCTCACAATGGCCGTCCAAATGAACGGCAGAACCGAGATTCCCAGTATGAACGCGCCTGCCGACGTCAGCACGTTCAAATCGGTGAAGGCCGGGGCGTAGTCAACCACCCGGCGCGGCATCCCCAGCAGCCCGGACAGGTGCATCGGCAGATAGGTCAACAGTGTCCCCGCCAGCGTCAGGGCAAAGTGCATGCGCCCGGCTGTCTCGCTGTACATACGGCCCGTGATCTTCGGGAACCAGTAGTACAGCCCGGCGAAAATGCCGAACACGCTGCCGCCGAAGAGCACGAAATGCAGATGGCCGACGACAAAATACGTATCGTGCACGTGAATATCGACCGGGATGGCGGCCAGGAAGATCCCGGAGATCCCACCGATCACAAACATCGAGATGAAGCCCAACGCGAACAGCATCGGGGTCTTGAAGTGTAGTTTGCCGTCCCAGATGGTGGCCAACCAAGAGAAGATCTTCACGCCGGTCGGCACGGCGATGATCATTGAGCTGATCATGAACGGGATCCGAAGGCGCGGGTCCATGCCGCTGGTGAACATGTGATGCGCCCAAACGGTCAGGCCGAGGACGGTGATCGCCAGGCTGGAGATGGCGATGCTCTTGTAGCCGAAGATCGGCTTACGCGAGAACACCGGCAGGACGTCGGAAATGATGCCCATCGCCGGCAGGATCATGATGTAGACCGCGGGGTGGGAATAGAACCAAAACAGACTCTGCCAAAGAATTGGTGTAGCTCCGGCCTCCACGGAGAAGAACAATGTCCCGACCAAGCGATCCAACGCCACCAAGATCAGCGCAGAGGTCAGGACCGAGGTGGCGACGATGACCAGGATCGACGTGGCCACGATCCCCCACACGAAGAGCGGCAGATCCCAAAAGCCCATCCCCTCGACCCGCATCGTGATCGTCGTCGTCAGGAAATTGATGGCGCCGAAGATGGAGGAAACGCCAAGGATGAGCACGCTGACAGCCCACCACGTCTGGCCGTCGGGGCCGCGGATCGACAGTGGGACGTACGCGGTCCAACCCGACTCCGAAGCGCCGACGAAGAAGCTGCCGAGCATGATCAAGCCGCCAATCAATAGCAGCCAGTAAGAGGCGGCGTTCAGGCGCGGAAAAGCCATGTCGCGGGCGCCGATCATCAACGGAAGGACGTAGTTTCCGAAGCCGGCCAGCACCGGTATGATCCATAGGAAGATCATGGTCGAGCCGTGGTTCGTCAGGAAGCGGTTGAACACATCGCCCTGCACGAGATCGAGACCGGGCTGCAGCAGCTCGGTGCGGATCAGCATGGCGATCAGACCGCCCACCAGGAAGAAGAAGAACGTGGTGACGAAATACTGAATCCCGATCACCTTGTGATCGGTATTCCAGGTGAAGTACTGACGCCAGTTGGAACCCGCGGCGGTCGTTTCCGTCGTCATAGCCTCGCTAACTCCTCGTCACATTCCAATCGGGCTACTGGGTGAGCAGATAGTTGACCAACGCCTCGAGCTCTTCGCTGCGCATCCGCTCGCCAAAGTCCTGAGGCATCAATCCGTCCTGGAACCCCTCGACCACATGCGCGCTGGGATCGATGATGGACTCGCGAATGTAGCTTTCAGCGTTCATCCCCTCCACCCTGGTCGCTGCTCGATCACCGATGCCGTTCAATTCGGGGCCGACCGTTCCCGTGGCTTCCACGTCGTCGAGCGTGTGGCAGGCCGCGCAACCATACTTGTCAAACACAAATCGTCCGGCCTCCACCGGGTCCTCGGGCAGCGAGGTCAGCTCTTCGACCCAGGCGTTGAAATCCTCTTCGCTCTGGACGACGACCTGGCTCACCATATCGGCGTGGCCGGCGCCGCAAAGTTCGGCGCAGCGGATCGGGTACGTCCCTTCTTGATTCGGCGTCACGACCAGATCGGAAATCTGTCCGGGGGTGGCGTCGCGCTTGGCGCGAAACTCCGGGATCCAGAACGAGTGGATCACATCCGTGGAGGTGATCGCGAACCGCACCGGCCGGTCCACGACCAGGTGCAGCTCCCCGCTGGTCAGATTCTGTTCCGGATAGCTGAATTCCCAGGTAAACTGGCGCCCTGTGACCTCGACCACCATTTCGTTTTCGGACGGAGCTTCAATTTCGGACAGCACCCTAAACGCGTAAACGCCGATCACCACCACGATCACGGCCGGGATCAGCGTCCACACCACCTCCAGCCCCACGTTTCCATGGATCGGGGCCGCGTCGCTCTCATCGCCCTCCTCGGCTCGAAAACGAAACACGGCGTAGATGAGAGCGCCCTCGACGATCAGGAAGATGACCGTCGCCACCCCGATCATCACCCGAAAGAGTTGGTCGACGATCTCCGCCCGCTCGGCGGCCTGGACAGGCATGAAATTCAGTCCGGTCGACGCAGCAAAACCCAGACCGATCAGGACCAGCGCGATGATGGTCAAACTGAAGATGGTCCGCTCTCTCACGTCAGTCCTTCCTTCAATTTTTGAGTTCCGACCGGCGGCCTCTCATATCTTAACGACCGTGGGATCGTTCGGGATCGCTCCGCCACCGGGGTTCCTGATGTGGACGGCGGGACCGCGCCCTCCGTGTCTGTCTCCTAGCGACGCCCGATTGTACCATTACCGTACAAAAAATCACAAATCGGGAGCTCAGGGAGAACTCGGATTTCGCGCGACCTCTTTCCGACCTCGTTAGCTCCATGTTAAGACCCGTGCTTCATCGCAGGGATTCGTGTCTTTACGGCTAGAAGTATAAGAAGGAACGCGAGGATGCGGAGATTAATTCTTGTGATTTCGCTGCACCACCATCTCGCGCCTCTGATTGTGGACCCCGGGACCCGCCCTTCAGGGCCAACTTGGAAGGTCACCGGGGATGCGATAGGTTTCGCAACCCGGCCGCCGTTCGCTTACGCCCGCCGTGCTGGAGGGCAGCTCTTTGCAGCCGGCCCGGCAGCGCGCAGATCGAGCCGCGGGGCAGGTCCCCACTTGTCTTCACGCGAACGATTTCACCCGGTCAGCGGACCGAGCAGTACGCGACCCCGTAGGCGCCGGGTCCCGCGTGCGCCCCGACCGCGGGCGGGATGATCGAGCTGTAGACTTCGGCCGGCTTCAGCTCTTTTTCCAGCCCCTGGCGCAGGTGGTCGGCCATCTCCACCGCCCCCGTGTGATGGAGCGCCAACTGAAGATGAGGTTGTCCGCTCATGCGCCCGACGACGATTTCAACCACGCGGTTCAACGCCCTGGACCGGGTGCGAACTCTGTCGATGGGTTCGACGCGGCCGCCGGTCACCTCCAAGAGAGGCTTGATGTTCAGAGCCGTCCCCAGAAAGCGCGAGGCCCCGCCGATTCGGCCGCCGCGGTGCAGGAACTCGAGCGTGTCGAGCGCAAGCACCAAGCCGGTGGTCTCCTTCGCCCGCCCCGCCGCCTCGACGACCTCCTCCGCAGAGGCCCCCTCGTTCGCCGCGCGCGCGGCGGCCAGGACCTGGAAGCCGAGCGCCATGGCTACGGTGTTCGAATTGAACGTCTCGATGCGGGCGTCGGGGAACATCGCCTTCGCCTGAGTCGCCGATTGCAGGGTTCCCGACAGCTGGTCACCGACGCAGATCGCCACAATCGGGCGCCCGGCCTCGACCAGCGGCTCGAAGACCTTCTTGAAACTGCCGATCGTCGCCTGTGAAGTCGTCGGCATTTCATCGGCCTGGGCCAGGCGCTCGTAGAATTCCTCCCCGGTGATGTCGATCCCGTCCTCCAGAACTTCTTCGCCCCAAATCACGACCTGGGGTGCGACTCTAACGTCGAACTGTTCGATCAATTCGGAGGGCATTGAGCAGGTACTGTCGGTAACGATCGCGACCTTGGCCACGGGTTCTCCTCCCAACGGCTGGCTTGCGGGCTGTCCGAGGGGTTAAAACACATTCCGGGTTTGAGCGTCGCGCGCTTGGGTCAGCCCCCGCGCGCCGCCAGCCATTCCAACAGCCGATCGGCCGACCAGGTGTTGATTACGCTGTTCGGCTCCACCCAACCTCGCCGCGCGGTCGCGACCCCGTAACGAAGCAGCTCGAAATGGTCCGGATGATGCGCGTCGGTGTTGATCGCCAACAGGCAGCCGAATTCGAGCGCCCGGCGGGCGTGCACGTCGGACAGGTCCAGGCGCTCGGGGCTGGAGCTGATCTCCAGCGCGACGCCGGTCTCGGCCGCTGCGGCGAACACCGAATCGAGGTCCAGGTCGGCCGGGCCGCGCCGCCCGATCAGCCTGCCCGTAGGATGCCCGATCACATCCACGTGTGGATTCACAACGGCATTCAGCAGCCGCTCGGTGACTTTCGCACGCGGCTGCTCCAGCGAAGTGTGGAGTGAGGCGACCACCAGATCCAGTTCGGCCAATACATCGTCCGGGTAATCCAACGTGCCGTCGGCCAGAATTTCCACCTCGGCGCCCTGCAGCAGCGTGATGTCCTGACCGACCCTTCCCTGCATCTCCCGGATCGCATTCCGCTGCTGGCGCAGGCGCTCGATGCTCAAGCCGTTCGCCACCCCAAGGCTGCGCGAATGATCCGTAACCACAAGATAGCGGTGGCCGGCCTGCACGGCTCCTTGGACCATCTCCTGCAGGCTGGCGCGCCCGTCGCTCCAGTCGGTGTGGCTGTGCAGTTCGCCGCGAATGTCGCCGATCTCGATCAGATCGGGCAGATTGCCCTCGACGGCGGCCTCGATCTCACCGCGATCCTCGCGCAGTTCGGGCGGAATCCACGGCAGTCCCAATTTCTCGTAAACTTCTCCCTCACTGCCACAAAGTAATTCATCTCCGTCCTCCGCCTTGAAGGCGTGCTCCGACAGCGAAAGGCCCTGGCGCTGGGCGCGCTCGCGGAGGCGCACGTTGTGCTCTTTCGAGCCCGTGGCGTATTGGAGCGCGGTGCCAAATCTCTCCGGCGGATGGACCCAAAGCTGGATGCGCAGGCCGTCCCTAAGCACGACGCTGGATTTCGTCTCTCCACGCCCGCGAATATGGTCGACTTCGGGAAAATCGAGAAACGCGTCCATCACCTCCGCCGGCGCGCTGCTGGCCGTCAATAGGTCCAGATCCCCCACGGTCTCGCGCCGCCGGCGCAGTGAGCCCGCCGCTTCGGCCGCCCCGGTCTGGGGCAATTCGCGCAAGCGCTCCAGGAACCGCTCCGCGGCGGGGAGCGCCTGGCCCAATAGAACCCTGCCGGTATCGAGCCGCCTGAGGGCTTCGATCCCCTCCAGGATTTTCTCCTGGGAGCGCTGACCCATCCCCGAAAGCTTGGCGAGCTTGCCCGCCGCCGCGGCTTGCTCGAGCTCCGCGACGGTCGTCACACCGAGTTGGTGCCAGAACAGCGCGGCTTTCTTGGGGCCGACGTGGCTGACCCGCAGCACTTCGACCAGGCTCTCCGGGACCTCGGCGGTGAGCTCGTTGTAGAAACCGAGTTCTCCGCTGGAGAAGAACTCATCAATCTTGGCCGCAATCGCCTCGCCGACTCCGGGCAGATCCCGCAGCTCTCCGCTCTTCCACACGTCCTCGATATCGCGTCCCAAGGTGCTCAGCGTCTCCGCCGCCCTCTCGTAAGCTACGATCCGGTAGCGGCTTTCGCCCTTGATGGCCAATAGATCGGCGATATTCTGGAAAATTTTGGCGACCTCTTCGTTGCTCATTCCTTCCGTCCTTTGTTCACGGCGCGTGTTCCGCCAAGACCTGAACTACGTACCACCAGGCGTCCGACTGGATTACGGCCGCCCCGGTGAATTCGTAGTCCGGGTCGAGCAGAGTGTGACGGTTGTCCTCGCTGTCCAACCAGGCCCGGATTGTCGCTCGAGGTACCTCGTCCAGGTTCACGGTGGTGGCGAACAGAAGCTCGCCCAGTTCCCCCGTGTAGCCCCGGGCCCGCATCAGCCGCTGAGCTTCGACTCGCCCTGATTCCGGGTCCACATGCTCGAAGTAGCCGCGCTCGATCATGTCCTCGCCGCGTCGGCGGGCGACCTCCATCAAGTCCGGCCGCGGTCGGAGCGGCGCAGCGTCCGCCTCCCCTCGGGCCAGATTCGCCTCGGCCATCAGTGAGACCGCGACGTTCAGCTGTTGGGATTCCCCGCGCGCCGGTGCCGCTTCAGGGGCTGCGACGGTGCGGGAGGGGACCCTGAGCGGAATCCGTCCGACGAACGAGCAGGAGCTCCACGTCATGGACAGCAGCAGCAACACCTGTCGAACTCGCAACTTCGACTCCTCCCGACGTCGGCTCGGATTATATAAGGAATTAGGATCGCTGTGCCGCTCTGCATTGTCGACCCCCACTGCCTTATGCTATCCTGTTCTGAGTCCGGAGCACCACAAGGACCTCGCATGACCAGCGCTGACATGATCCAACCCATCGCTCTGTACATCATCGAGCGCCATCCGCTGGAAAAAGACGCAGCCTCCCGATTCCGGTGGATCCGCGCCGGCAGCGGCCTTCATCAGGATTTGACCAATTACATTGGGCCGCACAACCGGGAGGACGTTTCGGTGTTGGTGGATGAGCGGCCGGGGGGCGAAGCATGGAAGGAGCTGCTCTCGGCCGTGCTCGATGGGCGGGTCGAGATGGTCGTCACCCACCTGGCTCCGTTGACCTCGGCCCAGCGGCAGCAGCTGATCGGACTGTGCGCCCAAACGGGCGTCCAATTGATCACCCCTTCCGACGCCGGCCGCAATCAGACCGCAATCTAGCCAGCGGCCATGCCTCACGAGTACGTCGGGAATCTGCACAGCCACAGCGTCTTCTCCGACGGATATGGGCGCCACAATGAGATTGCGCGAGCGGCGATCGCCGCAGGCCTCGATTTCGTCGTCGTGACCGACCACAACGTGCTCGTCGAGGGATTGGACGGCTACCGCTACGATGACGACCGCAGCGTGCTGCTGCTCACCGGAGAGGAAGTGCACGATCCCACGCGACGGCCGCAGCGAAACCACCTGCTGGTCTATGAAGCGGGCCAGGAGCTCGCCGCCCGGGCCGGCGACCCCCAGGCGCTCATCGACGCCGCCGGGAAGAACGGAGGGCTCTCCTTTCTTGCCCATCCGGTCGATATCGCCGCCCCGATGTTCGGCGAAGAGGACCTGTCATGGGTTTCCTGGCAGGTTAAGGGGTTTACAGGTCTGGAGATCTGGAACTTCATGACCGAGTTCAAAACGCTGCTCACAAGCTGGCCGCGGGCGATATATCACGCCTACCGGCCGGAGAAGATCGCCCGCGGTCCCCATCCGGAGGTCATTTCACGTTGGGATCAAATGTTGGCGGCCGGGCATCGTGTGGTGGCCATCGGCAACGCCGACGCGCACGCAGTTCCCGTTCGCAAGGGGCCGCTGCGCCGGGTGATCTTCCCCTACGAGTTCCTGTACCGGGCCGTAAACACCCATGTGATCACCGAAGATCCGCTCACCGGGGATGCTGATCTGGACCGTCGGCGCCTGTTCGAAGCGTTGGGCCGCGGGAGCTGCTTTGTCGGCTACGATCTTCCGGCACCGACACGCGGCTTTCGATTCCGGGCCACCTCGGACGCGGGACAAGCCGAGATGGGCGGGTCGCTCCCCGTCGGATTCGGGGCGACCCTTCAAGCCTACGCACCACAGCGGTGCAGGATGCGCTTGCTGCGCGACGGCGAGGTGGTCGAATCCTGGCATGACACCCATCAATTCGCCTATACCTCCGGCCGAGACGGCGCCTACCGGGTCGAGGCCTATCTGCGGTTCAAGGGCGAGGAACGCAGCTGGATCCTGAGCAACCCGATTTACGTCCGTTCGGGCTTAGGGTGACCGGTCGGCGGCGCGGGTGTCAGCCGCGGCGCCCCGATCGGCGACCCCGGCCTCTCAGGCCTGAGAGCCGACCGCCGCGGTGCGGTCCGTTCTCGGCGTGTGGTAGAATTTTCCTTTGCTGTCCATTCCACACTCCTTGATGCCACCTTATGAGTCAATTTGACCTTCACGCTCCCTATCAACCGATGGGGGATCAACCCAC
>CAZFCJ010000053.1:0-21941 GCA_964517315.1 uncultured Anaerolineaceae bacterium
AGCCGGTCCTCGTCGAGCGCGCCATGTACTGGCCCGACGGCGGCCACAACACCGTGGCCGTTCCCTCAGGGCATTGAGACGCGAAAAGACCTCTGACGCCGAAGGTCAGAGGTCCAGGATCCAGGCTGAGGCTTAACCTATCAGAACCGCACTCCCGGGGTTGTGGGAGCGTTGGGTATCAATACGAGTCTTGAGTACGAGGAACCAACTGAAAGACATTGCCGGACGGCAAATACTCATACTCACTGGCAAGAATCGGATCATACTCCGTGCCGTAGACTGGACGACCGCGGGCGAGGCTCGAAATCGCCGCAGTCTCCATCTCTGAGATCTCGGCCAGAGCGAGACGGTGATCGTATCCCTGGTTCCACAGCTTGTAATAGGCTGCGACCTCAAAGCGAGACCGGTTGAAGATTTGTACGTCCGGTCGATAGCCCTCCACTTTCTGGAAGTATTCCAAGGTCACCGCTGAGGACCATTCACTGACCAACACCGCATCGTGCTGTACACCGCCCAGGGTCTGGAGCGCGAACAATTCAGCGCCACGGGCTTCGCTCTTGTCGACTCGACTCCATGATGTCCACACGACCAGCAGCAGCATCGTCGCGAATGCGCCTGCTGTGACCGCCTTGACGTACGGGATGAGCTGCCCAAACGGGCGGAACCGGCCCGGGGCTTCAATAAGTTTTTTCGCGCCGGCCGCCATCCAAATGGAAAGCACAATATAAGCGGGAAGGATCATCGTTAACTTGTCGGCGACGGCGTATCCGGCGAAGAAAAAGATGGTCGACAAAAAGATCCATCCCAGTGAGGCGGATGTTCTCCGGTCGCATCTTGAGAACGCGAACGACCCGACCCCGGCGAAGAGAAATCCCAGGCCGGTGAAGTTTCGCCATAATGAAACGCCGGTGTTGGCCAGTTCCCTGAGGTACTCGACCGGACTGTAGGCGAACGCGAAGAAACGGTAGGCCTGCCCCGTGGCCATCCACAGGACGCCCTCGACCGTCCGGAGATCTACGTCATAGTAGGCTCTCACATAGTTCAAATCGACCCCCGCCGCGTCCCGAATCGGAAGGTAGAGATACAAGAGCGGTCCCATTAAGAACAGTCCGCCTCCAATCACGATGGTGCGGAGTGACCAGTCGGAAGATCTCTTGGAGGCGATCAGCGCGTATGCCGGGAGATACATGGCGCTTGACACATGGTTCGCTGTGCTCAGCCCGGCCGCCAGCGCGAGCAACCACAGCCATCGGTGTTGTCCCCCATCCGCAAAGCGCACCGCGGCCGTCAGGCTGGTGACGATGAGGAAGGTGTGGAGTGTATAGACCTCCGCCACCACGGCCAGAGACCAGAACGATGGGGCAAAGCCAATAGCCAGCGCACCGAGCGCGGCGATTGTGGGGCTCTTCACCAGCCGCTGCGCCAGTCTCGCCGTCACCCAAACCGTGGCGGACGCGAACACGGCCGACATCAAGTTCAATTTGAAGGCGACACTTCCCAGGGGCAGAAGGGTAAACGCCTTCCCAACGAGCAGGTACAGTGGATAACCCGTTGGGTGGACGATTCCCAGGGTGAATACGCCCGTAGCCAGCTCAGCGCTGTCATACCCATAGACGCCCGGCGCCATCGTCCTCACGTAAACAGCAAACGTCAGGAGCGCTGGAGCCATCTGGCTCCGAAGGACCTTCGCGAGAATCCGGCGCGATGACCACTTTACACTCACGAGTCGGATTCAGGCGGGCTGTAGAGCTGGAGTGGGGTTGGACTGGGGCTGGGGCTCGGCGCCCCCTTTTGCCCCTCATCCACGGCCGAGTCGTTTCTCTGAGCCAAGGCAAACAAAGAGAAATGTTCAATCAACGAGCACAACTGATTGGGCTGCCAGCCGTGAGCCGTCGTGAGCGTCTGCCATTCCGAGGCAACCGCGTCCTGAGTCGGACGAGTCTGGAGCACTACGCTCTCTGCATCCACGGATTTCGCCGCCCACTGCTCCGGCGTCATCTCAAAACACAGCAACATGGGCTCCTCTGCGGTCGCGGAGGACAGCGGTCGACCTTCCCCATCCATAAACAAGATATCAACGGCCTTCACCCGGATATAGTCGCTTCCCCACCGATCGGGGATCAGGTCGGGCCGACGTTCCTTCAGAATCATTTGGCCGGCCTCATGAAAGGCGCCGCTCGGAATGAAGAGCGTCACTCCCAGGCCGCTCAGCTCTACCGCCTGATCCCGGCCGGGTTCGACGGGCGCGCTGACGTAAGGATCATCGAAAAGGTCGTAACCGGGGCCGACATCGGGTGGACCGTCCATGAGGGCCGGGACCACCAGCAGCACAAAGGCAATGGCGGCGCCCACCAAAACGAGCCCGCCGACGATCACCAGTTGATAGCTCGCCAAGACCTGTCCCCGCGAGTCAGACATGATGGACCGACCCAAACGTCACGGCATGATCTTGATGGGCCGGACGGCCGTCAAATCCCCTGCGCTTTCGACCCCTC
This sequence comes from uncultured Anaerolineaceae bacterium, assembly GCA_964517315.1. Classification (GTDB taxonomy): domain Bacteria; phylum Chloroflexota; class Anaerolineae; order Anaerolineales; family E44-bin32; genus DASWJQ01. The sequence continues at coordinate 2,496 of CAZFCJ010000053.1, forward strand.
CAATCCCCTCCCAAGACTTCATTCGGCAATGGCAATGCTGCTGTGCCCTCCGTTTCCGAAATACATAGCCCGCTCCACGATGACCGGCAAATCCGACTGCACGAATGTGGAGAATGCGGCACCAACTCCCACTTCTTCCTCGTCCTGAATCGCGATCGTGTACCGACTCCTCGCCGGTACCGAGTGGATCCGCTCGATCACGTCCCCGTCTTGCAGTGCGTAGCTCACACTCAGCTCCGCTGCCGAACCGTTGGCGTTGAACACCAGAATGTACGTTCCAAATCCCGAGCCCGTGTAGCCTTCCGCGACGCGCCACGTGGTCGCCGGCGCCGCGGCCCCGATCGTGCTGTGCCCCCCGCTGCCGAAGTACATGGATCGCTCCACGACCACGGGCAAATCCGAGTCCACCAGCGTGGAAAACGCGGCGTCGGGGCCGACCTCCCCTTCGTCTTGGGCCCCGATCGTGTACCTGCTCCGTGCCGGAACCGTGTGGCTTCTCTCGATCACCTTCCCATCTTCCAACATGTAGCTCACGCTCAGCTCCGCGGCCGAACCGTTGGGGTTCAGCACCAAAATGTAGGTGGCGAATCCTTCGCCAGTGTAGCCCTCGGCGAGGTACCAGCTCGTTTCAGGCTGGGACACACCGATGGTGTTATGACCCCCAGCCGGGAAATACATGGACCGCTCCACGACCACCGGCACGTCCGCCTCCAGAACGGTTGAAAACGCCGTGTCAGCGCCCAGCTCGTCACTGGCGACAATCGTGTACCTGCTCCCGGCCGGCACCCTATATGTCCTTTCGATCACCTCTCCCCCCTGCACCAGATAGCGCACGCTCAGCGCCGCGGCCTGGGAATCGGGGTTCTGCACCAGAATGTAGGTCTCAAAATCCTGACCGGTGTAGCCTTCGGCGAGGTACCACGTCGTTCTCGGCTGCGCCGCGCCGATCGTGCTATGGCCGCCGCTGCCGAAGTACATCGACCGCTCCACGACCACGGGCACGTCCGAATCCAAAGTGGTGGAAAACGTGGCGTCAGGGCCCACATCCTCGCTGGCGACGATCGTGTAGCGACTTCGGGCCGGGGCGGTGTGGTTTCGCTCGATCACGCTCCCTCCGGGCAAGAGGTAGCTCACGCTCAATTCCGCCGGAGACCGGTTTGGGTTCTGCACCAGGATGTACGTTCCACTCTCCTCACCCGTATACCCCTCTGGCAGGTACCAGATCGATCCCCCCATAGTACTGGGGGTGGGGGTCGGACTGTGGGTTGGTGTCGCAGTCGGGGTTGGGGTGAGTGTCGCTGTCGGGGTCGGGGTTGGTGTCGCTGTCGGGGTCGGAGTCGGCGAGGGAGTCACTGACGGGCTCGGGGTCGCGGTCGCCGAGGGGGCCATTGTGACGGTAGATGTGGGGGTGCTGGAGGGATCGGGTGTGCTGGTGGGGGCGGGGTCCAGTTCCAACAGTGCGGCGTCCACTTGAACGCGCGGTCGGTTAACATAACCACCCGATCGATCGTCTTCGATCATGACTCCCGACTCTACCAAGGCCGACAGAATGTCAAACACTGAAGCGCCGGGGTGTTTATCTTTGAGAATCGCCCAAGCCCCGGCGACGTGGGGAGCCGCCATCGAGGTTCCACTCTTGTTCTCATAACCCGCCGGAACCGGCGCGTTGATCCCAACCCCGGGCGCAAACAGATCCAGGATCTCGGCGACATTTGAGAAAGTTGCGACCGCATCGGCATCCGTAGACGCCCCCACGCTGATCGCTGAAGAAATGCATGCGGGCGCGGAGACCCCATCCGATTGGCCCCCATTGCCAGCGGCAATGACGGTTGCGATGCCGACGGAGCGCAGGGTATCGATGATGGCCTTCCTTGGGTCGTCGTCGCAGGCGTTCGAGCGCACACTCGCTCCGCCCAGGCTCATATTGACAGCGGCGACGCTCAGGCCCGACCGCTGCTCGTAGACCCACTCCAGGGCACTGATTTGATCGGCCGTCCAGGTCAGAGCACATGGACTCGTCAACCCTCGATCCGTGCAGGTGGCGCCTTCAAATCGAGAATAGACCTGAACCGGGATCAGGTCACCGGCGCTGGCCACCCCGGGCACGGATCCGCCGCCGGCAGCAATTCCGGCGACGTGAGTTCCGTGTTCACAGCCGAGCACATCCCCGGGACAGCTGGCTCCCGCCCCTGTTCCTATTTGCACTTGCTCTCCATCAGGGCAGAGTGACGCTTCACTGTCGTAAGCTCCCGAGAAGCAGGCTTCTGCCACCACCTTGCCCTCAAACGCGGGATGATCCGGCGCCGCGCCAGTATCCAGCACCGCGACAGCCCAACCCGCGCCATCGTATCCCTGGGCCCACGCCTCGTTGGCTCCAATAAGCGGCACGCTTTCCGCTAATGAGGGGGGCACGGGGATATCCTCTTGAACCCTGAGGACCTCGGGTGACTCTCTCAGGTCCCTCAGGGCCTGTGCGTCGGCTTGCAAGGCCATGATCGGGACGTGTTCGAAGCGACGAACCGTCCGCCTGGAAGCCAGCGGGAGCCGCGACGCGATCGATTCTTGAATTGTGGCTATCCGCGAGCGTTGAAGAAGCGCCGAGTAGTCATCCAGTCCACCCTCCGGCCTGTAGCCTACGTTGAGTTGGACGAGAACTGGGAGGCTGCCCTCTACCAGCGCCCTGTTCACCAATGACGCATATTGAGGTGAGCGTGAGGCCGACCGGGGATTGACGCTGCTCTCGACCTGGGCCACGGACAACCCGAACAGGACCGCGATTACCAACAGAGACCCGGAGAACGCCACGACCAGGCCTCTCAAAGAAGGCAGCCGGAGACGCACAATCCCTGCCCATTTGCGGATGATTCGTTTACTTCTCATCCATGCTCCCATGAATGCCGATCATTCTAACCGCCGTTCCCCAGCGCGCAAGAAGGCCCATTGACGCGCTGATCGGTGATTCACCTGAACATCGTCGGCGAATCCTCAACCTGTAGCTGCACAATTCGTGCCACGATATCCAGCTTATCGAGCGGACCGGGGGTGGAGCAACACGGAAGGCCATGACTCTTGTCGAAGCCCTCTTGCATCCACAGCAGTTTGCTCGATCCCGTTCAACCGCCCATGCTGCGGCTCCGGTGGACCGCGGCAATCTGCCCGCTTTCAACCATCCGACCCGCGCAATTCATCAGCGCTACCGCCACCCGATCGAACCATCTCGAAACCTCAGCAGCTTGTAAGCATCCAAGGCCCCCGCTAGCATTGGCCCATGACCCGGATCCAGGACGGCGAGACCGCGGAAGGCGAGGTGGCCAAAGTGAGTACAGATCTCGGAGACGTGTCGGGCAGCCTCGATGCATTGATCACGGCCGTTACCGGCGCTTTCGCCCGGCCTGAGGACACGGCCCAGTCCCGGCTGAGCAAAGCGCTGTTGGTGTTGTCCGGTTTGATGTTCACCTTGGCGGGAATGGTGTGGGGCACCATCTACCTGCTGTTCGGCGAAGTGACCGCCGGCGCGATCCCGCTCGCCTACGGGTTGGTCTCATTGTTGAGCTTGGCCTACTTCCGTCTGACGCGCCGGTTCAGCCACTACCGCCTCAGCCAGCTGCTGCTGATTCTGCTCTTGCCCACGCTTCTGATGGCGGCTTTGGGGGGTTTCAGGGCTGGCAGCGCCGTGATCTTGTGGGGGGCCGTTTCGCCGCTGGGCGCCTTGTTGTTCGCCTCGCCCAAGCGCGCCCGAAGATGGCTGGCAGCCTTCCTGATCGTTCTGGCTTCAATGGGCGTCTTGGAACCCAGTCTGCGCGGTTCAAACCGCCTCCCAGACTGGCTGGTCACCGCGTTCTTTGTGCTCAATATCGGCGCCGTCACCACCGTGTTCCATACGCTGTTGAGCCATTTCATCTCAGAGCGAGACCGGATGCACACGCTACTCGACCAAGAGCGGGAGAAATCCGAACGCCTGCTGCTGAATGTGTTGCCGCCGGAAATCGCACCGCTCCTGAAGGAAAATCAGACCGTGGCCGAGCGGTTCGACTCGGCCAGCGTCCTGTTCGCCGACCTGGTCGGCTTCACCGAAATGTCGGCGCAAATGCCGGCGGAACGGGTGGTGGAGCTGCTGAATTCCATCGTAAGCCGCTTCGATATGATGGCCGAGAGGCGGGGGGTCGAAAAGATCCGGACCGTGGGCGACAGCTACATGGTGGCCGCGGGCGTGCCCCGAAGACGATCCGACCATGCCGAGGTCCTGGCGGCGCTGGCGCTCGAAATGCGAGCTTACTTGAGGGACCGTAAGGAGGCAAATGACCCGCAGCTCAGCGTTCGCATGGGATTGGCCACCGGCTCGGTGATCGGCGCCGTGATCGGCACGTCCAAATTCCACTATGATGTATGGGGCGACGCGGTCAACTTGGCCAGCCGGCTGGAGTCTGAGGGCGTTGCCAACAGGATTCAGATTGACCGTAAAACCCAACAGCTGATCAGCGATCGGTTCAGGTGCCGCTACCGAGGCCGGCTCGAGCTCAAGGGATTCGGCGAAGTCGAGACGTGGTTTCTCGAGGGCGCGTCCTGACCACAGAATTTGGCGAAGTACATCAGGCGGTCTCCTCCCCCGGACGAAGGCGCCGCGGTGACCAGCTACAACCAGCCCAGGATCCGCAGATGCCGGAAGAACTCGGTTCCCGAGAGAAGCGACAGGCGGCCTTCACTTTTCTCGGCCAGGTTCTTGCAGGCCGAGGTGAAATCGCTGAGCGCGACCAGGTAACCGGCGACGAAGTCCTCGTCTTCGTCCACCGTTTCCAGCAGCTCCCGACCCCGCGCCACCCCAACCCGGCTCTCGGTCCGCATCAGGTGAACCAACACATCACCGGGGTGCTCGTTGGCCGGGGAAGCCGCCATTGAGAGACCCTCGAAGTCATCGACCTCGATCTGTTCGCAGGTCGGAAAACCCAGCGCCCCCATCATCGCGCCCAGCGCATTCAGGATCTCCTCATCCGAGAGGCTCTCCAGTTCGGAGCGGAGTTCGGACGTGCTGGCCAGCACGTCCGTGCCTCCCGTCGTCGCACGGATCGGCGTCGTTCGTCGGGTATCGTCGGAAGCCTCCAGGACCCGATCCAACCAGTCCTGTACGGTGATCCGCCGTTCGAGGTCGGATGGCTGGGTGCCCTGCGGCAGATCGGAAGGGAGCAGCTCTCGCTCCGCCAGCAGCTCGTGCAGCCGCTCGTCATGCGTCCCGGCGACCCAGAACTCCGTGACCGTCAAAGGAACTTCCGGCTTCAATTCGGGAAAGAAGCGCTGCTCGGCCCGGATCCGCCGGGCGGGATTCCAGTCGACGTCGAAATGGAGCACATGCGAGGCCGGCAGCGGCTTGCCGTCGCTGGGAGCCTCCAAATGCGCGATCAACACGCGCCGCTTGGGATCGCGTCGAAACGTGCGCAGGATTTGTTCCCGCTCGGATGCGCCGGCGGTCTCGGAAAGCACCACCGCGCCGAAGCCCTGCAGGGCCTGCTGCAGCGGTTCCAGGCCGCGGTGGAAGTAGCGTGAGAACAGCACCATCTTGTCGCCGACGGCGCGAATGTCCTCAAGAGACTGCGCCAGGGCGCGAATCTTGACCCCGTCCAGGCTCCCTTGGGCGAACGCAGTGGCACGGTTTAGTTCGCCGAGCGCCGACTCGATGTGCGTGCGGGATACCGAACCGCCCAGCTGACGCAGCGAGTGGCGCTCGTTGGCCAGCGCCTCGTGGTATGCCTGCTCCTGCTGGTCGCTGAGTTCGAGCCAATACTCCCTTCGCATCCGAGGCGGGATCTCGTCAAGCAGTTCGGCCTTACGGCGCATCAAAATGTAGCCCCCCAGGCGCCGCTTCATATCGTCCAACGACGGATCGGAGCCCAAGGATTCGTCCGGCGTGAGAAAGGCGAAGAGCAATCTCCAATCCTCCTCTTGATCCGGGAGACCGCCGGCCAGCGCCCAGCGGCGGGGGGCCTCCAATTGAATGGCGGCATCCACGGCATTGGGGTTCTTATGCAGCAAGGTATGCGCCGCATCGAGGATAATCAGGTCGAACGGTGACTCACCGGACGCCACCTGACCCCGGCTGAAATCCCGAACGAGCCGCTGAGGTTCACACAGCAGGAGATGCCCCGCATCACGCCACGGCCGCCCGCCGAGGGAGTGACTTTCGGCCAGTGAGACGCCCGCCAAACCGGGGGTCCAACGAGCCGCGACCCGGAGCCAATGACGGTGGCGGCTGGCGGGGGACACGAGGAGTGTTCGCTTCGCTTCACGTTTCTGCACCAGATCGGCCAAGGCCACCAAAACGACGGGCGTCTTCTGCAGACCCGGCTCGTCGGCATACAGCGTGGCCTTGTTTTCCTGCAGGTCAGTGATCGCCCGCTCTTGATAGGGCAAGAAGGGCTGGGGGGATCCGCTCGGCTGCCCTTCTCCGCCTCGGAATGGAGGCTGCAGTAGCGGAGTCAGGCCGAGGATCTCGCCTGCCACACCCAATGTTCCACCAATGAAGTTCGGTGACGGCCAGGTTTCAATGGCGAGGTCTTCCACCTCGGGCCGCTCAAGCGCGGCCCTCAGGCTTACATCCCTCGGCATGGGCGGCGGCTTGAACCCTACGATCGCAGGGGTTTCCAGCCCAGGGTTGAGGGCTGCGGTTCGAGCAGGGCGACTGAAGCGCAGTGACAGGTCGCCGTTGGCGGATAGAGACAGCACGCGCACGCTGTCAAGGCGCAGAGCACGACTGGAGGCCAATTTCGGCCGCCGCATCGAGGCGACCGTCCTGGCGAGCGAAAGCCGCAGAGGGGACAAATCAGGCCTCGTGCGGTTCTCCGACGTTGAGTTGGTGGGCCTCTTCGAGCGCGTTTTTTACGCGAATGAACGGCTCCATAATGGAGTGACCGCGCAGTTTCTTGGGCAGGACGCCACGGGTTTCCTCGGCTTCCCCGTCGTATCCGGGCAGACTCTGCAGCACGTACTGGCCTTCCACCGTGCCCCGCACCCACAGCACCGGCACGCTAACTTGCGGACGGACTTTCAGAAACTCGGCGTCGCGCACGAGCACGAAATCCGGCTCCTGCTCCAGCGTCTGCAGCAGCGGCAGACCCAGCAATTCCGTGCACACATATTCGTGCAGCGAATCTCCGTAAAGCACCTTCTGCATGCTGGTCGGCCGGACCGCCGCACTGACGTGAAATTCCAAAGGGCGGATCAGCGGATCCGTGACCAGGCATCCGCCCCTCAAGGCCTCCCCGTCATCGAAAGACGTCAGATCCAAGAAGCCAATCCGCTGAGCCCCATTCTTCCGATTGGCTTGTTCGGTCATGGATAGCCTCACCTTCATCATCCGCCGCCGCGGCCTCCAGCCCCCCATCGGCTACGAAAACACTAGCCGATAGCCAACTCCACCGCAACGTGACTATGGTTGGGGTGCACAACGGGTTGAGTGGAGAGTGGGGACAGGGGACGAGAGACTAGATACTGGGGCTGATGCCTGATCCCGGAATTCTCAAGCCAGGGGCCAAGGGCCAACGGCCGGAGGCGAAATTGGAGACCGAAGGCTGATAGCTGAGACCTGATACCTGATCCCTCAATCCTCAAGCCAGGGGCCAAGGGCCAACGGCCAGAGGCCAAATTGGAGACTGGGACCAGTATTCCGGGGACTTAACCACGAAGACACGAAGGACACGAAGGGTATCCATAAGATCACGAAGGGTCGTTTTGAGTCTTCGTGTCTTGGTGTTAATGAAATTCTCTGTGATCTCTGCGTTCTCTGTGGTGAGTCCAGGGTTTCGAGGCTGTAAACGGGCCAGCCCGTGCTTCCAGGATCTCCCGGTACAGCGCTTCGTAAGCCCTGATCGTTTTGTGGAGGTCGTGGTGACCGGCCAGCTGTCGGCTCGCTTGACCCATCTCGGGCCAACGATCCCGCTCGTCCAGCAGCCTGCTCATCTTACGCGCCGCATCGTCCGGATCGCCTGGCGTGAACAAGTAGCCGTTCCCGCCCTCCTTGACGAGCTCCGGTAGGGCCCGGGCCCGTGCGGCGAGGATCGGTTTGCCCAGGGCCATGGCTTCCAGCGTGGCGATGCTCTGCAGCTCGGCGGGACTGGGCATAACGAAGACGTCAGCGGCCTGGAGCAATCCGGGAAGTTCACCGCCTTCGACCCGACCTGTGAAGCGCACTCGACCGTCCAGCCGGATTTCTCCGGCTCGCGAGTGGATCTCCCGCTCATACCGCCCCTCGCCAATCACAGCCAATTGAACGCGTTGATCGAGGCGCCTGACCGCTTCAAGAGCGACATCAAGGTCCTTCTCCTCGTCCAGGCGACCAACGTAGATGAATAGGGGATCGTCCTGCCCCAGCCCGTACTCACGCCGGACCTCCGCCCGGTCCAGCCCCGGCGTCGGGCGGAAGCGATCCAGGTCCACCCCATTGGAAATGGCGCGCAGCGGCACCATCACGCCAGCCCGCCTTACGATATCAGCCGCGGTCTCCGTGGGCGTTGTGATCATGTCGAGCTGGCTATACAGGCTGGTCATGGTCCACCACAGCCCTTTGAGCATGGCCTCTTGCGCCCAATCGAAGGGCGTAACATAGTGCACAATATTCTCGGGAATGAAGTGATTCGTTCCCAAGACCGGCAAACCACGCCGACGCGCCGCACGAAAGGCCCAGCGCGCCAGCGGGTAGTGATCCTGTAGATGAACCAGGTCGGGGTTCACCTGATCGATGATCCGTCTCAGCCCAGGGAGCGGGAAGGGTGTAAAATAAGCGCCCTCCAACCTGCCCACGGGCACCGCAGCCAGCGCCTCCAACTGGACCCCATCGCGTCGTTCCCGGTAGGCCACCCACCGATCGGAGGGAATAGCAACCGCAACCTTGTGGCCGCGGCGGGTCAAACCCCTCGCCAACCGCGTGGTAAACACTGCCTGGCCGTTGGCGGCTGGCCTGTACGTGGTGCTCACGATAAGCAGACTCAGCGGACCGTCCACTTCTTCAATCACGCCTCGCGCCCTTCGGTTTCATGCGACGCGGAGGTGTCCCCCTCTGAGAGATCACCCCACTCCTGGATCAGACCGAACAGGTAGCGGCCCACGAAGGCCATTAACACGATCGCGCTTGCGATGGCGACGATCTGAACCCCCGCTTCGAGCCGGGTGAGGTAGCGGGTGAAGTGATAGCCGGCCGCCACCAGCGCCCCCGTCCAGATCATTTCAGCGGCGAATACAACGCCAAACCAGCGCCGCCAGGGTACTTTGGCCAGCCCGGTAGCGATCAACGCCGGCACAGCCATACTGGCCGTCAGCTTGGCTACCAGCAGCACCTTCCGGACGTGACGGTGGATATCGCGGCGCAATCGATCTATATGCGTCTGACGCAGGTTCAACCAGCGCCCGTAGCGCAGGATCCACTCGGTCTTCCCCAGGTATCCCAAGCTGTACCACAAGAGATCCGCGGTCAGATTGCCCACGCTGGCGGCCGCGAACACCCCGATCGGATTCATGTACCCAGCCGAGGAGGCGGCCGCTCCCAGCAGGGTCGCGATCGGGCCCTCGACTAGCACGAGCAGCATCAGCAATGCATAGGCCCATACTCCCCAGCTCCAACCTTGGGCACCGAGCAGCGCGTTCCAAAACCCCTGCAGAAACTCGGGCACGGCGGCTAACCCACGCCTCCGTTTGACTTCGCTGTCGCCCCGGCGCCGCTCACTGCCCTCCGCCCTTCTCGCTCGTCGGCAGGCGGGGCATTTCGGGACCCTCGACGTCCAGCATCTCCGCCAGCGCGGCCCGCAGCGCCAGCCGATCGTCCCAGGGGTACTCGGTCTGACCAAAGCACATCGACTGCTCGTGACCCTTGCCACACGCGATCACCAGATCTCCCGGTTCCGCCAGCCGCGCCGCCTCGCGCAACGCCTGACCTCGATCCGGGAACACGAAGAGCGTCTCGCTCTCCACCGCTCCGGCGGCGATCGCCGCTTCGGCCATCTCCCCGAGGATCGCGGTCAGCGATTCCCTCCGCGGATCCTCGGCCGTGAGCACGGTCACATCCGCCAGATTGGCCGCCACCTCAGCCATCATCCGCCGCTTCTCTCGATCGCGTTCACCCGCCGAGCCAAACACCGTGATCAGGCGACCTTGCGTCAGACTCCGGGCGGCTCGCAGGGCGCGGTCCAGCGCGTTCGGAGTGTGAGCGAAATCCACGAGCGCCGTGAATGACTGGCCCATGTCAATCGCTTCCATCCGCCCGGGAATCCCAGACAGCTCAGCAATCCCCTCGGCCGCGGTTTCCGGCTTGAGTCCAAGCCCTTCCACGGCGCAAGTGAAGGCGGCCAGGCAGTTCCACACGTTGTAGCCGCCGATGAGAGAGCTGAAGACCTCCAACTCGTACCTTGAGCCCAAAACCGTGAAACGCAGGCCGTTCGCATCCTCCCGTACGGCCTCGGCACGAACGTCGGCCCTGCGGTCCAATCCATAGGTCGCGGTTCGCACCCCGACGAGCTCGCGCAAGAATTCGTATGAGGGGTCATCCATGTTGAGAACGGCGAACCGGGGCGGCTCGTGCACCTTAGGGGCGGATTCACTCAGGCTCCGGAAGAGGGTAGCTTTGGCTTCACGGTAGGCTTCCTGGCTCCCATGGTAGTCGAGATGCTCGTGTGCGATGTTGGTGACCACGCCCAGGTCGAAATCGCAGGCCGCCACCCGCTGTTGGGCCAGCCCGTGCGAGGTGGCTTCAATGATGCAGTGCGTAAGGCTGGATTGCACCATCCGAGCCAGATATCCTTGGACCTGCATGGCCGGAGGTGTCGTCACATGGAATCCGGTGTCAAGCACTACGTCGCCGATGACGGCGTTCACGGTTGTGATCATCCCGGTCGGAATTTGAGTCTTATTCATGATCCGGTGCAGCAGGTTGGCGGTGGTGGTCTTTCCGTCCGTCCCGGTGATCCCGATCATGGTGAGCTGACGGGCTGGATAGCCGTGCCAGGCCGCCGCAATTTCGGCCCGGGCGCGCCGGGAGTCGGTCACCTGGACATAGGGGATTTCCGGATCCGCCGGCGCCTCTCCGACCGCCGCCACTGCACCCCGCTCGGCGGCTTCCGCCAGGAAACCATGCCCATCCACCCGTTGGCCTTCGACGGCGATGAACAGGTACCCGGCTTCGACCCCCCGTGAGTCGTCCGTGACGCCATGTACGGCCAGGTCGGGAACCGCTGCTGGTTCCACTGTATCGACTTCTCGCAACAGAGCTTTCAGAGATCGGGTCACAAGATCACGAACATTGGGCACCCTGTGGAGAACAGACCGCCCTTCTCCGAGGGGCGCATCTTGGCCGTGGGTTTCAACACGGCCGACCCTACGGTCGAAGGGCGGATTAACGAAGTGCCGCTAAGGATGAGAAAAAAGCCGACCGCGCCTATCGCACGCGCTGGCGCATATTCTCCAGCTGCCCGGCCACCGATCCGTCAAGCACTCGATCGCCGACACGGACGATCAAGCCTCCCAGAATGCTCGGGTCGACTTTGAAGCTCACCGTCGCGCTTCCACCAAGCCTTTCGAGGACATCTTCCTTGACCCTCTGCTGTTCCTGTTCCGTCAGCGGGACGGCGCTGGTGACCTCCGCGCTTTGACCGGCGACCTGCTCGCCTTCCAGCACGACGACCTCGCCCGCCTTGACTCCGCTGAAGAACTCATCGATTAAGGTCCTCTGACGCTGCTCGTCCAGCGCCTCGCCGATCAGCTTCTGCGCCGCGGCCATAGCCAGCGAGGCGATTTGGCCCCGCAACTCCCCCAGCGCCTCCTGCTTGGCTTGCTCGGCCTCGGCGGCCGCGCTCTCTCGAATTTCGTTGGCCTCATCTTCCGCGGCGGATCGAATGTCCCTCGCCGCTTCTTCGGCTCGTGTGGTGGCCTCGCGCACTCGTTTATTGGCCTCCTGTTGGGCCTCGGCGATGATCTCCTCCGCTTCCCCCTCCGCCTTTTCGCGCGCCTCCTCGGCCACCCGGGCGTCCTCAAGGCCCTGGGCGATCCGTTCCCGCCGTTCCTCCAACAATCCCAGGACCGGTTTGAAGACCCACGCTCGCAAGACGACGAGCAGGATGAGGAAATTGAAGATTTGGACCAACAAATAGCCAAGATTGATGCCTAGTGCTTCCAATTCAACTTGCCTCCGAGATTCGACGAGGTTGTCATTCCGCCCATACCTAGAACACGAATAGGATCAACAGGGCAACCACCAGGGCGTAGATCGAGGTCGCCTCGGCGAATGCAATCCCCAAAATCATGTTGGTCTGGATCGTCGTGGTTACATCCGGATTACGGCCCATCGCTTGAACGGCGCCGTGGACCGAGAGTCCTACTCCAATGCCGCCGCCGAGGATCCCGATGGCGGCCAACCCGGCGCCGACGAGCTTGGCAAAGATGCTTGCAGCTTCTAACTCCATGGATCGAATATCCTCCTTATAGTGACCCTTGGATCGTCATTCCGATCAATGAGCGCCTTCCTCAGCGCCGTGACCGACCACCGCCTGTGACATAAACACCAGCGTCAGCAGTCCGAACACCAGAGCTTGAATGATGCCGACGAAAAACTCGAGCATCAAGACGAACGTCTGCGCGAACACCGGCACCAGGCTTCCGATGACAAACAGCAGCACGGTGCCGGCGAAGATATTCCCGAAAAGTCGGAAGGAGAACGAGAGGATTTTGGATATCTCGGACACCAGCTCAAGAATTCCGACGATGAAGTCAATCGCTCCGAACATGGGCCGGGAGAACAAGGTCTTGACGTTGATGAACTTCGTGAAGTAGTCCAACCCCAACGACCGCAGGCCGAACACCTGAGTCACGAACACCGATACCAGCGCCAGGGCGATGGTGAAATTGAGATCGGTCGAGGGCACGCGGACGAAGGGGACGACCGTATAGAGGTCCTCAACGTGTTCGCCCTCCGCACCGCCGCCATCGGCCAATGGCGTCACGAGCTCCGTATCACCGATGTGGCCCAGCACCTGGATGGGGTGACCCTCCTCCGAATGGTGGATCAGACCGATGCTGTCGACTCCCGGGATCAGCTCCATCCAGTTGGCGACCAGGACCAGGAGGATGATCGAAGCCATCCATGGGAAGATCGACCTCGCCCACCTGCCGGCCGTGGACTCAGCCAGCTGGTAGAGCGCTTCGATCACGGCCTCGATCATGCCGGCCAGCCCGGTCAGCACCATTTCGCCACTTCGGACCGCCCGGCTGACCGAGAACGCGAGCAGGATCAATAGCAGGTCCGCGATGAGCGTCGCGACCAACGTGTTGGTCAGGAAGAGATCGCCCACCACGGGCAATTGCAGAATGGGACCTTCCGTCAAGACCTCGGCGGGGAGCTGAATGTGGGGCCTGACTGGAGGGTAGGCGCGGGCGCCGAAGTAGCCAAGGATGATGAACAATAGGACGAACCACCGGTTGACGCCCCATCTCCAACCCTGTCTTTCTTCACTCGTCTCGCTCAACACGCTCCTCCTCTTGCGCCGATGTTGGGACCGGACCCGTCATTCGCTCGAATTTGGATGCCCCAGCCAGAACAATGCGGATCATCAAGTAGATGGTCACGGGCACGCTGCCCAACATGAGCAGCACGGTGAACAGCGGTCGTGAGTCAAGCTGTCGATCCAGCCATAGTCCCGCTACCAGGGCTGCCAGGATCACGACCAGCGTAACGCAACCGACCTGGCCGAGCAGGGCGCCGACGGCCAGGGCCATGTTCCGCCTGCCCTGCTGACCTTCTTTGGCCTCGCCCTGCGCCCGATCCATTCGAGAACTATATCACAAACTGAGGGCGTGCTCCGGCCCCCCTAAAGCAAGCTGCGCGCAGTGTTCAAGGCCCATTCGAGCCAGGGCGAGCTGAACGTGCCGATCGCGACGATCGCCACCGAGCAAACGCCGAGCGCGAGCGCCGAGCCGCGCGGAACCGGGATCGGCTGATCGTCGGCCTCTGAACGGTAAAGATAGATCACCTTGAGCACGGTCAGATAGTAATACAAGCCAATGATCGCGTTCAGCACTCCGGCGTAGGCCAACCAGATCAATCCCGACTCCACCGCAGCCGCGAACACGTAGACTTTCGCCACGAAGCCGGACAATGGCGGCATCCCCGCCAGTGAAAGCATGGCGATCAGCATGGCCATCGCCAGCACAGGCGAGCGGCGGCTGAGACCAGCGTAGGCCGCGATATCGTCGGTTCCGGCCGAGCGGGCGAATAACACCACCACGCCGAACGCAGCCAGGTTGGTGACCACATAGGCCACCAGGTAGAACACCAGGCTCGCCGTTCCCAGGGCGCTGACCGCGACCAGCCCGATCAGCGCGTAACCGGCGTGGGCGATCGACGAATAGGCCAGCAGGCGTTTGATGTTGGTCTGCGCCAGCGCGAGGATGTTGCCCAACGTCATCGTCGCCACCGCCAGCGAGCCGAGAATCGCGGTCCAGTAGGCCTGCGACTCAGGGAAGACGGCCAGCATGAAGCGCACCAGCACGGCAAAGCCGGCCGCTTTTGAGGCGGTGGAGACAAAGGCCGTGATCGGCGTGGGCGCGCCCACGTACACGTCGGGGGTCCAGAAGTGGAACGGGACGGCGGCGATCTTGAAGCCAAACCCGACCAGGATCAGCGCCGCGATCGTGACCAGGAGCGGCAGCGACAGCTCACCGGCGGTCAGAAGCTCGGCCAGCGCGTACAAGTTGGTCTCGCCGGTGACGCCGTAGAGCAGACTGAAGCCGTACAGCATCACCGTCGAGGTGACCGCGCCGAACAGGAAATATTTAAGTCCCGCCTCGGTTGAGAAGTTGCTGCGGCGGATGAATCCGGCCAGCACATAAAGCGGAATCGAGGTGGTTTCAATGGCCAGGTAGAGCATCACCAGGTCGGCCGCCGAGGCCATCAAGCTCATGCCCAACGTGGAAACGAGCAGCAGTCCGTAGTACTCGCCCCGGTCCCCGTAAGTACTGGATCCTACCGAGAGCAAGCAGGTCATGGCCGCCGCGAACAGGAAGATGACCTTGAAGACGAATGCGGTCCAATCGTGGCGCACCGCGCCGCCGAAGATAAGGCGCGGCTCATCGCCGGGGCGCCCGATGAGCAGGGTGAGGATCAGGATCACCGCTACACCGAACGCCGTAAGCCATCCCAGCCTCTCTCGCTGGCTGGGCCGCCAAATCGCGTCCAGCGCCAGCACCAGGCCAGCCAAAACCAAAAGCAGGATTTCCGGCAGGATCGCCAGCACCATGGTGGGGTCGTACTGTGCCACGGTCACTTATGCACCTCCGAACAGGCGCAGCACGGACTCGGCCCCGGTCTGAACCATGGGCGCCATCACAGCCGGGAACACTCCGATCAGGATCATGGCTCCGGACATAAGGTAGAGCGCGACCTTGTCGCCCACGTTGATCGGGCCGATGTGGCCCCTGAACTCTTCGGGCATCTCACCGAAGAAGATGCGGCCGACGGCGCGCATCAGGTAGCCGGCGGTAATGACGATGCCGAGCACGGCGAGAACAGCCGACCACGGCGCGCTCTGCCACAAGCCCATGAAGATCGGGAACTCGGCCACGAAGCCGGAGAAACCGGGCATACCCATCGAGACCAGGCTGCCGACGATGAACGCGATGGCGACCAGCGGCAGCGGTTTGGCCATCCCTCCGAGCTTGGGGATCTCGCGCGTATGGGCCCGATCGTAGACCATCCCGACCACCGCAAAGAACAGGGCCGTCATCACCCCGTGCGAGAACATCTGCAGCCCGGCCCCGGTCATGCCCTGCAGGTTGAAAGTGGCGAAGCCGAGCATCACCAGGCCCATATGCGAAACCGAGGAGAAGCCGATAATGTACTTGAAATCGGTTTGCACCATGGCGATCAGCGCGCCGTAGACCACGTTGATCGTCCCCAGGATCAAGATCAACGGCGCCCAGAAGCGCGCGCCTTCCGGCAGCAGCATGATGCCGACCCGCAGCGCGGCGAACGCGCCCAGCTTCATCAGCACCCCGGCGTGGAACATCGAAACCGCGGTCGGCGCCGCTACATGACCGTCGGGCGACCAATTATGGAACGGGAAAATGCCGCCCAGGACGGCGAAGCCGAAGAACACGAACGGGAACCACAGGCGCTGGAAGGCGGTCGAAAACCCGGCCCCCTCCAGCGCCAGCATGTCGAAGGTGCCCAGGCCGGAGGTGAAGTACATCGCCAGCGCACCGACCAGCGCGATCACCGAGCCGATGAACAGGTACAGCGTCAGCTTCATGGCCGCGTATTCCCGCGTCACCTTCCAGCCCCACAGGGCGATCAGCAGGTACATCGGGAACACGGCGATTTCGTAGAAGAAGAACAGCAGGAACAGATCGAGCGAGACGAACACGCCGAAGACCCCGGTGGCCAAAATGAACAGGAAGGTGAAGAACTCCCGGATGCGGTCCTCGATGTTCCAAGAGATCAGCACGCCGGTGAAGATGACCATCCCGGTCAACAGGACGAGCGGCAGGCTGATCCCGTCGACGCCGACGTGATAAGAAATTCCGAGCGCTGGGATCCAGGAGGCTTTCTCGACGAACTGATAGCCCGCCTGCCCCATGTCGTAGCTCACGTAAGCGAGCAGGGAGAGGCCGAGCGCCGCAGCGGCGGCGGCCAGGGCCGTCCAGCGGATCAGGTCGCGGCGCTCCTGCGGGTACAGGAAGATCAAGATCCCCGCCGAGATCGGGAGGAAGGTGATCATCGATAGGATCGGGAAGTTCATTTAGTCCTTTCCACCTGACTCCGGAGGTCCAGGATCGGTGTCCTCATGAATCGGCGTTTTCTCAGCCGAACAACCGCAGCACGGTCTGATTGATCACATCCAGGATCCAGGCCGGCCACACGCCGATCGCCAGCATCAGCACCATCAGCGGCGACATCGCCGCGATCTCACGCCGGCCGATCTCCATGTCATGATCCGACCACGCCTCGTTCAGCGGGCCGTGGAGCACATCCCGGATCCCCTTGATCACGTAGGCACCTGTGATCAGCAGGCCGATCATCGAGACCGCGGTCAGCACCGTGAAGATCGGCCACACCCCCCGCACGACCAGGAACTCGGAGACGAAGCCGTTCAGCCCGGGCAACCCCAGCGAGGCCATTCCGGTGAACAGCAGGATGCCGCCGTAGATCGGCATCAGCGAGAACAGTCCGCCGTATTCTTTCAGGCTGCGGGTGTGGGTTCGCTCATAAATCACACCGACCAACAGGAACATCCCCGCCGCCGACAGGCCGTGGTTGAACATTTGGAGCACCGCCCCGTTGGTGGCGATCACGCCGTCCTCGGCGCTGAGGGTCCCGCGGGCGACCGCGGCCGCGGCGATGCCCAGGATGACCCAGCCCATGTGATTGACCGAGGAGTAGGCTACCAGCCGCTTAAAGTCGTCCTGGCCCCAAGAGGCGAACGCGCCGAAGACGATCGCCGCCGTGGCCAGCAGCGCCAACGCCCCGGCGTAGATCTGCGCTTGGGCCGGATAGAGCGGCAGGACCAAGCGCAAAAATCCGTAGGCACCGAGCTTTAGGAGCACGCCTGCCAGGATCATCGATCCCGCCGTCGGCGCCTCGGTATGCGCATCCGGAAGCCAGGTGTGGAACGGCCACACCGGGACCTTGATGGCGAACGCAATCACGAACGCCCAGAAGGCGATCGCTTTGATCGTCCCAATCGAGATGCCGATGGGCAGGCCCAGCGCAGTCAGGGGCTGATCGAACGTGGGCCAGACTCGGGTGATTTCCACAAGGTCAAATGTCCCCACCGTCAATCCGATGAGCTGAATCGCCAACAACAGGCCCAGCGATCCTCCCATCGTGTAGATCAGGAACTTGAATGAGGCATATTCCCGGTTGGCGCTGCCCCACTGATTGATCAGGAAATACATCGGCACCAGGCCGACCTCCCAGAAGACGAAGAACAGCACCAGATCCAGCGCCAGAAACACGCCCAGCATACCGGTCTCGAGCAGCAGGAAGAGCACCATGTAGGTGCGCACGTTTTCGTCAATGCTCCACGAGATGAGGATCGCCAGCGGCATCAGCAATGTGGTCAGCAGGACCATCGGTACCGAGATGCCGTCCACGCCAAGGCTGTAGGAGGCCCCAATCGCTTCGTACCAAACCGCTCTTTCGACGAATTGGTAACCCGCCTGCGCCGGATCGTAAGCGATCCATAAATAGATCGACAAAGCCAGCGGGATCAGGCTCACGATGAAGGCCATCCAACGGATCTGACGCGTTCGCTCCTGTGGAATGAACAGAAGGAGCAGCGCGCCCGCCGTGGGCACGAACAATATCAGCGTGAGCAGTTGATCAAACAGAAAGTCCATGCATCAGGTCTCCAGTCATGCGGTCTAGAAACCGGTCAGAATAAAGTATGAAATCAGCAATCCGGTGAAGACCAGGCCAACGATCAAGTACTGTTGCACCCGGCCGGACTGCACAAAGCGGAACTCGCGACCGGCGCCTTTGGTGCTCTCCCCGACCAGGTCACCAAACCCGTTGATGACCGGCAGGTCGATCACCGCCCGCAGAAAGCCACCCATGCGCAGCGAGAACCGGCCCAACCCGTGCAGCACACCATCGATCAGCCTGCGATCCAAGAACCGGTATGTAAATCCCTCCGCCAGCCAGTAGGCCGGGCGCACGAACAGAAACGCGTAGATCTCATCGAAGTAGTACTTGTTCTCGAGCACGGAGTAAGCAGGGCCAAGCGGCTGGCGCAGCGGGTCCTCCGCCCCAGCCGGCACCCGCCGATACACCCACCAACCGAGCAGCAAGCCGCCGAGCGCCACCGCGACGGAAACGATCAAAGGTGTGGCGTTGAAGGCCACCGCCTCCGGATGCTCGGGCAGCGCGCCGCCCACAAATTCGTGGATCCAATTCGGCAGAATCCCACCCAGCGCGGGGAAGTGCTCCGGGATGCCAGCCCAACCGGCGGCCACGGCGAAAATCGAGAGCAGCACGAGCGGTGCGGTCATCGTCCATGTGGATTCGTGGGCGTGGCGGGCGGCCTCAGTGCGGGCCTCGCCCAAGAACGTCAGCGCGATCTGGCGCATCGTGTAAAACGCGGTCAGCAAGGCGGCCGCGGCCAAAACCCAGAACACCGCCTCGTTCCCGTGGGCGAACGCGTCGGCCAGGATCTCGTCCTTCGACCAGAAGCCGGCGGTGAGCACCGGGAAGCCGGAAAGGGCGAACCCGCCGATCAAGAACGTCCAGAATGTGATCGGCATTTTCTGGCGCAGCCCGCCCATGTTGAACATGTCGTTGGGGTCCAGATGCTCGTCGCTCTCGTGGGCGCCGTGCTCCACGCCGTGAATGACCGAGCCGGAACCCAGGAAGAGCAGCGCCTTGAAGAACGCGTGGGTCATCAGATGGAAGGCGGCGGCCACGAAGGCGCCGATGCCGACGGC
>CAZFCJ010000053.1:21951-23971 GCA_964517315.1 uncultured Anaerolineaceae bacterium
TGTAGCCGAGCTGTGAGATCGTCGAATAGGCCAGGACACGCTTGATGTCGTTTTGCGCCACGGCGATCGTGGCGGCAAACAGCGCGGTGAACGCGCCGATAAACGCGATCGTGCCCATCGTCGGGGTGAGCGCAGCCCCTTCGCTCCATCCGGCGGTCAGCAAGGGGAATATGCGCAGGATCAAGAAGATGCCGGCCGAGACCATAGTGGCGGCGTGGATCAGCGCCGAAACCGGCGTCGGGCCCTCCATCGCGTCCGGGAGCCACACATGCAGCGGCCATTGGGCCGATTTGCCAACGGTGCCGAAGAACAACAGCAGGCCGATCAAACCCGCCGCGGACAGCCCACCGATTCCGGCCGGGGTCGCCGCCAGTGAGTTGAGAAGGTCCTCGTTGAACAGGATCTGCCGGAAGTTCATCGTCCCGGTTTGCGAATAGAGGTAAACGATGCCGAGCAGCATAAACACGTCGCCCACCCGGGTGGTCATGAAGGCTTTGACCATGGCGTCCCTGGCGCTGGGTTTCCCGTACCAGAAGCCGATCAGCAGGTAGGAGCACAGCCCCATCAGCTCCCAGCCGATAAACAGCAGGACCAGGTTGTCGGCGAGCACAAGCGTCAGCATGCCGAACGCAAAGAGCGAGATGAAGGCGAAGAAGCGCGCGTACATCGGCTCGATCCCGCCGGCCTGCGGCGGAATGCCTTTCTCGTCTGAGGGGTCCCGTTCGTGGCCGAAATTGTGATAACCGATGCTGTAGACGAAGATCGCCAACAGCGTCCAGGCGACGAAGAACAGCCCGGCGGCGGTCAGCGGATCGACCAGAATCCCGAATTCAAGTGCGGTCTCTCCGGTCGGCAGCCAGCGGACGGAGGAAGTGATCGGGTGTTCGCCGAGGTGGTCAATCCCCAGCGCGGTGGCAAACATCACCAAAGAAAGGGCCCACGAGACGACCACGCCACCAACCGCCAGGCTGTGGCTGAGCTTGTTGCTGCGGTAGGCGCCCAGCACAATGCCGAAAAAGGCGAGAATGGGCGGGAGGGGAATCAACCAGGCGATGAGTTCAGGCTGCATCTGTTCGTCCTACCACTTGAGTAAGTTGATTTCGTCGGCGGCCACGGTGGACCGGCGGCGGTAGATCGAAATGATCAGCGCCAGCCCGACGGCGGCTTCCGACGCGGCCACCGCGAAGACCACGATGGCGAACACCTTTCCGCCGACGTCAGCCGGCGCTTGATAACGCCAGAATGCGACCAAGTTGAGGATTACGGCGTTGAGCATCAGCTCGATGCTCATCAGGATCGCGACCGCGTTGCGGCGGGCGAGAACCCCGTACACGCCGGCGCTGAAGATCGCCGCCGAGAGGATCAGATACCAAGAAAGCGGGATCACGCTTCCTCGCCCTCCTCCCCCGAGAGGGCCGGGCGGGCGATGAAAATGGCGCCGATCAGCGCCGCCAGCAGCAGGACCGAAGCCAACTCGAACGGGAGAATGAAGCGGTCGACATCCACCAGGGCCCGCCCCAGATCCTCGAGCAGAACGGTCGTCTCTGCCGGCAGTTCGGGCGCTGTGCCGGCGAAGACCGGCGATTGCAGCGCCAGGAAGGCCAGCGCAGTGAAAAGACCGATGCCGATCAGTGCCGCACCCGACCAAAGCCCGGTGACCTGGCCCGCGGTAGGGGACATCACGCTCCGGGTGAGCATGATGGCGAAGATGATGAGGATCGAAATCGCCCCAATGTAGATCACGACCTGGACCACGGCCAGGAATGGAGCCTGCAGCAGCACGAAGAGGCTGGCGAGTCCGGCCAAGGCCAGGATCAGCCATAGGCCGGCATGGATGAGCTGGGGGCTGGTCACGACCATGATGGCCGAGAGGAACGTTACAAACCCGATGAAGAGAAATACGCCTTGCAATGCGGTCATGAGGTCCCTTCTCTCCCCCTTCGGTTTCGCTATCCGGAGCCTAAGGCGGCGCCCGCCACTTCGGCGGCCTCCGGATCCTCCATACCCTCCACCTTGCGGC
>CAZFCJ010000054.1:0-23787 GCA_964517315.1 uncultured Anaerolineaceae bacterium
AAAACACCCTTCGCATTGGACTCGAGGCCTGCGGGCGGATCCAACCGATCATGCCCTGACAGGAAAGAACCAGCACAATCGGGATCATTGGCATAGCGTAGCGCCCGTGCTGATAAGTCACCGGTAGCCTTACAGCGTAAGCGGCCAAGAAGCTCACGGCCCAAAGGAGCGGGGCCAGCGCCGCCCAGGATCCACCGTCGATCTCTCGCTTCAACCACAAGGCGAGTCCTGGAAGCAGCGCGGCCCCCACCCCGACAAGCGGTTGAACGAACTGGGCGGCAAGTCGGCTGAGGAGCGGCGCGCTCGTCAGAATCTGATATTCAGCTGACTTCGCGTAGAAGGTCGTCGGCCAAATTTCCCCCGACAGAGACAGATTGAGCAACAGATAAGGCACTGCGAGCGCAGCCACGCCCGCTGCGAGCGCGGAGCCGGCCCTCCAAACCGAATCCCACGCGCCGCTGCTCAGCGCCAGTATCCACAGCCCCGGGAGAAGAAGGCTCAGCGCGTCGGGCCGAATCCATAGTCCCAATCCGATAAGCAGGCCCACGCGCATCCAGGACACCTCCGGCTGGTCCAGCAGGCGCAGCGTCCCCACCGCGATCGCCGCGAAGGCGAGGATCTCCATGCCCGACATCGCCGCCCAGACAAGGTGCCACTCGAGCACCACCAGAACCCCGACCAGGGCACCGGCAGCTGTGTGACCGTCGGCCCTCGAGATCCACCAGTCCGAGGTGAGCGCCCCCGTGACAGCCAGCAGAACGGCCCCCAGGAACGCCGACCACAGCGGTGGAGCCACCCCCAATACGTGTCCACCGGTCTGCAGCAGCGTCCACAACGGCGACGTTGAGCCTGCGCTGGGCTGACCCGGAACGAAGGACCATTCCCCCAGGCGGACCAGATTGCGCGCGTACGTTTGGTGGATCCATGCGTCGTCGAGTGGAAACCCCGGGCCGTGGCCGGTCCATGCCGGGATCATAAAGGCGGACGCAGTCAGAGCCGCGGCGGCGGCGATCACAGCGTAGCGAATGCGGCGCCGATTCAACGGCTCCAGGATGGTCACCCGCCACCGTCCTTCGGCTCAAGGATCCAGATTGGACGACCCACCGACGATTCGACAGACGCGGACAACCGCGCCCACTCCAGTGAGCCCGGGCGCTGGTAGACCCCGTCAAGCCCATCCGGATGGTCCGCCTCGAGCACGATCCAACGCACGTCAAAGTCCTCCACCACCCGCTGGAGCATCCGCTCGTCACCGTTCGGAATCACGACGGCCGGTCTGCGAGAAGCCAGCCAGAACCCCGGTGGATCGTTGACCGCTACCACGCCGGGCGTTTGCGCGCCGAACCGAGCCGCCACAGTTGCGTAGTCCCGTTGAGCCGCTCCCCATCCGGCGCCCTCCCCCGCCGGCAGCACCAGACGCTGAACGAAGAGGAACGCGGTCGCCACACCCGCCACCAACACCGCGCCGGCCGCGAACGCCGTTTGCGCCCGGCTGACATCCCATCCGCGACGCCTCCCAGCCCTGCCCACAAGGTCCACGAGGCCAAGCGGGGCCAACGCCCAAACGAGCGGCATCACGGCCGCGCTGGAGTGAAAGTAGCCTCCTCTGGCCCCCGAGAATGGAAAGACGAAGCTCATTACGACCAGCAGAGAGCCCCAGTACACTGACGCCAGCATGACGACGGGTCGCCGGCGGAGCGACCAGCCCGCCCAGGCGGCCAGAGGCGCGATGAAGACGAGGCCGTTGACCAGCCACAGAGAGCTCAGGTTGGTGAGAAGAGATTCCATCCGCGAGGAGACCAGCGCTCCCACTCCCTGTGCGGCGAGCGCGGAGGGATTCAGGCTGGAGGCGGGATAACGGAATAAATCGTCATAGGTCGCAAGCCACAGCGTCTTGGTTCCCGCGGTCGACAGCAGACGGCCCGAGACGGCCAGATTGCGCGCCATCCAGGGGCCCATGACCAGCAAATACCCGGCCACGACCGCGACCAGCGCCACGCCGCGCCGGCGCCCGGCCCTCAACACGGCCACGCCGACCGGCAGCAAAAACAGCAGTCCGTCGGCGCGCGCCAGGTGCGCCGCTCCGGTCAAAAGGCCGAGCACGAGCCAGAGCCAGCCACCGCCCAGCCGCTCGCCGCTCGCGGCCAGGACGAAAATGGCGGTCCCTATCAGGGCGTATGCAGCGAAGGCGTCCGTGGTGACGAAGAACGGTAGGAAGAAGCCCGATGCCGCGGCGAACAAGCCCGCCAGCAGGGCCTCGCGCTTGCCACCACCCAGGCGCAAACACAGCCACCCCGACACCAGTGGCAGCATGGCGGTCATCATCACGAATGGAGCCTGTGCAGCGCGAAAGGTGTGCCCGACCAGCGCCATCGAACCGGCGGCGATGAAGCTGATAAGCGGCATCCAGTAAAGGTGCGACGGATGCGGCAAACCCCGCGGGTCGTCCAGATAATTCCAGATAAAAGGCTCACTCAAGCCGTGACCTTCGACCAACCGCAGCGCCGTCGCCATGTAATACTCGGCATCCATGTAGCCGGGCACATTCACCCACAGTGCGGCCAACATCGCAACGCCGAGTCCGACCGCCAGCAGAAGCAGCCACAAACTTTTACCGGCGAGGACCGCCGCCGATTCCGACATGCCGACCCGGCCGTTCACGTCAGGCCTCCTTGGTGGCCACCAAGACCCTGCGCAGGCCCAACAGAGGCATCAAGGTCCGGCGCGCCCTCGCCTCGATCCACTCCCCAAAGTTGACCAAGGGCTGCGGGCCGCCGGGAATGAGCACGGTGGTCTCGCTGCGGTCGATGGAGAACCCCGCCGACCTCACCATCCGCTTGAGGGTCCGCAGCGGCACAAATCGATGGGGACCTTCCGAGTGGTGGTACCCGAGGATGGCCGCCAGCGCGTGGACCGGCTCCCACAGCAGGTTGGGCGTGGTCAGGACAAGGCCGCCGCCGGGCCGGGTCACCCGTCCCAATTCCTCGATCAGGCGCTCCGGTTGTGGAAAGTGTTCGACCGTTTCGAAGCACAGCACCGTCTCGAACGCCCCCTCGCGAAATGGGAGAACGTAGTCATCAAGCGGCACCCACATCCATTCGGGTACACGCGCTTCACGCAGGCGCTGCCGGCAAATCTCGCCCATCCTGAAGGAGACATCGGCGCACACGACTTTCCCTACTTTGCCTTGCTCGTAAAAGAAGATGCTCCCCTTGCCTGTGCGCGCGCACACGTCCAGCGTGAGGCCATCTTCCTGCAGATCGCTCAGGCGCAGCCCATCCTCGAAGCGCCGAAAATACGAATACGTCTCCTCATTGATCTCGTCATAGTCTTCGGTGGCATCCCAGTGGGCTCCCACATCGGCGAACGACCAGTCCCGGCGACGCCAATGGCCGATTTCCTGGCGCACGCGATTCATCCAGTCAGCCACCTGGCGACGGCTCACTGTCGGCTGCTTCGGCTTGTGCGGTGGTCACGAGGAAATCCATCTCCCACAGGCCGCTGCGCTTCACCGGTTTGGATAGGTCCTTCCACGATTGACGGAGCGTGTCGAACAGAGGCCCCAGGAGACCGATGGGCGCGCGCTCGATCAGCCAGCGGGCCAGGCGGGTGCGGCCCAAGATGAACAAGCCGGAGATCACGATTTCGACCAGCGCGCGCGACGGCGGCACATGGGCAGGACGGACTCCGAAATCCGGCGCCGGCTGGCCCATGCGTCTTCTCGCCTGAGCTCGAATGTGAGCACCGCGCTTCTTGAAATCGAGCATGTGCCCATGCATCGAGAGCGCCTCTCGCAGTTGCACTTCTTCGATGTGGAGTGCGCCGTCGTCGGCCAATTCTCCCAGCAGATCGACGGCCTGCCGGCTGCGCGCCAGCACGACCGAAAACCCCTCACCGCGCGCCTCGTACTCCGGGGACCAGGCATCTCCGACCGAGATATCGGTCAGCTCATTAGTGAAATCCATCGTCAGCAGGCTGGCCCGCGTGATGTAGAAAGGAATCAAGTAGTTGTAATGGAACTTCGGCGACCGGAGCACCCTCCCCTCCTTCGTGCGCACCATGAGGTGTCCGGGCCATTCCCCTTGCCGATAACGAATCTCCTCGACCTCGTGCAGCGACCGGATTCCGTGGGCGCGCAGGAAGCTGCCGATCGCCCCGGAATACATGCTGGTGCCCACGTATGGTCCCAGGACGAATCGGACCTTTTCAGCCCGCGGATCGCCGAGGTGCTGGAGCTTTCGCAGCGAGGCGACCTGGTCCGGCAGCCCGACGTAGGCCAGAGGCCCGGTCTCATCGTCAAGTTGGTCCAGAATCGCGTTGACGGGCACCGGAACGTACACGCTCTGGCTTCCGGCCCGGACGGCCTGGGCGGAGTGTGCAATGACCGGCCGGGAAAGCCACGGCCGGGGCTCGCCGTGCCGCAGCGTCACCACGCCGTCCACTCGGCCCCGATCCAGCAGCGACAACAGCAGTTGCGTGATCACCCCGCCCGAGGCGCCATCCCTGCGGACGTCCGGGTCGGTCGCGTAGGCGATGTAGGACTGTTCCACCTGGCCTGAGAGCCAGTCCTCAGGGATGTCGCCAAAGACGAAGCGGTTCAGCGTCGGGTAGTGAAGTCCTTTACCGGGGCACGCCTCGAGCGCCGCCGCCGGCAGGGAGGGATTGGGTCCGGCGCCCTCCTCCGGCTCCGGCAGCGGACCCGCGTCGGTCTCCCGAAACACCAGGTCCCCAGCCGATAATCCGACACAGGTACCGCAATGAGTGCAGAGACCGGGGCCGATCACGCTTTCATAGAGCTGGCGAAAAGGTACTCGGGAACCGCGTTCGGAACCTGGGATGGGCTCAGGGACGCTCATTCGTGTCGCGGGCGCTCCCCGGACCGCAGGTCGTCCTGACGGGGCAGACGGGCGTTGATCAGTTCCGCCAACAGACCCAAGACCGCCACCTGAACGGAGGCCATGGCGATCACAGCCGTGCTGGCATCGGCCATCCGACCGAACAAGAACCATGTGGCGGCGGCCCAGCCCGCAGCGAGCGCCAGCAGGCCCGCCGCCATGGGAAGGAAGACTTTGAGCGGAGCGAAGAAAAGTGCCAGGCGGAGGATCAGCTGGATGAATCCCAGCGTGTCGGCGATAGGTCGGATCTTCGATCGGCCCATGCGCTCGGCGTACTGGATCGGCTCGAAATTCACCAGATAACCGTGGGTCAGATGGGCCAGCGTCAGCGTGGTGGTGAACGAGAAACCATCGGGCAGCAGCGGCATGAAGCTTCTGGCCAGCGAAGCGGAAAAGATGCGCATCCCCGAGTTCACATCGGGGATCCTCTCGCCGGCCACGTAAGAAGCCAGCCGATTGATGGCCCACTTGGCGGGCCGGCGCAGCCACGGGATGGAGGCCCCGGAGCCGACACGAGCCCCGATCACCATATCCGCGTCGCCCTTCCCGAAGGAATCGAGGAGCAGCTGGACGTCCGCTGGCGAATAGGTCCCGTCGCCGTCGAGAATCAACACCAGGTCGTACTTCGCGTGCTGGATCCCCGTCTTGAGAGCCGCCCCGTAGCCTCGGTTTCCCTGGTGTGTGAGGACCTGGACGCCATCCACGGCTCCCGCTCGCGCGGCCGTCTGGTCCGAGGATCCGTCGTCGACGACGAGGACCTGAATCGCGAACTCGATCTCGGGAACCTGTGCTGTCAGCTCCTCGGCGACCTGGCCGATGGCCCGTTCTTCGTTGTAGACGGGGATCAAGATCGTGAGGCCTGATCCCTGGTCCTCCGCTTCTGGTGTGGCGTTGCTCAAACCAAACTCCTATGTCAACGGAACCGGACTGCGGTCAAAAGTCGCCATTAGCGCAGCTCGTACAGCGTGTAGGCGTCGCCGAACTTGCGCACCGGATCGAGATGCTCAGCTCGAAATGCGTCCAGCGCGGCCCAGTCGGCGTCGGTCAGCAGCGGCTGCGCTTCCATCTCGAGCCGCACCCCCAGATCATAAATCAAGACGTGAGTCACGCCCTCCGACCTCCACTTCCGGGCGATTTCATCCGGTCCCTCAAGTGTGCGATTCAGATACCACCACTGGTCCAATATGACATCGGGAATGCACCCCGTTCGGCAATAGTATCCCCGTGGCTCCCACAGGAAGCGGACCCGAGCCCCTTCCGGCAGTCTGTTGACGTCATGCATCGCCGGGCCAAACCAACCCAGCTGATCGGCAAGATACTCGTAGCGATCTTGATGGCCGGTGAGCGCCGGGATTGGATTGGCGTTCCCCGAGTGAAACAGCGCGGCGAGTCCGGTGAGCGCGAATGAGAAGACCACCAATTTTTCGGTAACCCAACCCAGGTCGATATCGTACACATTCATCTCACGCAGTCGCAAATAGCCGGCGCAGCCGAGAACCGCCAGCGGACCCAGGAAGCCGAAGTAGTGGCGGCTTCGAGATAGAGGATCGGCGATCCGGGCGCCCACGGCCCATACGATCCAAACCAACAGACCCACCCCGATGAACCGGATGAGTGAGCTGCGCCGGCGCTCTGGGTAGTCAGCAAGCCCGAGCAGCAGCCCCGGAATGAGCGCCAGGTAGAGCGTGCCGAGGCTTGTGTTGTAGCGGGGGCCCCCTTCAAAGCCGTTCACGTTGGCCCGCCAGGGCAACAGCACATCCTCCATCAGTGGGCGGGCCGGCACGTCTTGCGCTTGATACATTTGCCGCAGCGCGTCGACGCCCCTGCCGGGGAAAAGAAAGGGGTGGATTGGGTTCCCTGCGACCAGCACATTACGAAAGAACCAGGGGGCCGAAACCAGGAAGGCGACGACCGCCAGCAGACCAAGGTCCCGGCCCGCGCGCCGGACGAGCCGTGCATACCGGGTCGAGCGCCGCTGGGTCTCGTGTTCGGTATCATCGGCTTGCTCATGGGTCACAATGTCCCATACCGTCAAGACCGCCGCCGCGGCGAGCAGCAAGCCGCCAGTGTACTTGGTGCCCAGCGCCAGCCCGGCGAACGCGCCGGCCAGGCCGAGCCATTTGGAGCGGGCGGCGAGGGCGATCCGGCTTCGGTCCAGGCAGGCGAACATCGCCACCCCGAACAGCAGAACCCAGTGATCGACGTAGGCCCAAGCCATACCTTGCCATAAGGAGGCGCCCGACAGCACGATCGCCGGCGCGAGCCAGAACGCCCCGTCGCCGACCAGCCGCCGAGCCGTCCCGGCCAGCCCGGCCAACCCGAGCAGTCCAGCCGACCAGCCGACGGTAGCAGCCGTGGTTCCCCCTCTCAACGCCGCGCCCCACGTGTACATCATCTCGGCCAATTGGGGAAAGCCGACGAACAGGTTGTGAGGGACGTAGCCTACGCTTCCCATTTCAACATACTGCTTGGGAAGCTCGAGGTGATAGACGAGGCTATCCCACTTCAGCGGCGGGGCCAGGGCTTGCAATAATGCCATCCCCACCAGCACGAGCGACAGCGCCGCTGCCGGCTTCCCAGCGCCGCCCAGCGAGGCTCCGTCCGAGCCCCATCGCCGCCAGGCCGACGCCCAGGCGATCCCCCTCCGACCGAAGATCAGCAGACCCAGCGCAAGCCCGGCCCAGGCCGCGGGCGTCCCGATGACCCCGACGGTTCCAGCGGCCAGAACCAGCAATCCGAGAACGCCGAAACCGAGGCCTCCCTGGACGGCCAGCACCTCGAACGGATCGAGTCCGTCCAATTTCTTCGTGATGCTGTGACCGACGCCGCCGGCCAGCAGCATCAGCGACAGTGAGATCAGCACGTCCAGCGCGGCCCCGAGCAGTGTGGGCTCGGGGGAACGGCCCCAGGGTTTGTGGGCTACGAAGTAGGCGGCAAGGACCACGGGCACCCACACGAACAGCGCGATGCGGAGTGCGATGTTGCGGATGTCTTCCACGCTGGCCTAATGCCCTTGCCTGAGTCTCATCGAGCTAGGATCCACCATCGATTGCGCCGATCGGATACGGAGTGACGGCCTTCAATGCGGGGGCATTCTACTTTCACGGCGAAGAGGCCGCAATCGAGAGGTCGTTTGACGACGCCTTTCGAATCACCATCGCCTGGCCTACGATGGACCCATCGGGTTCAAGGTAAGCCTCGAGCCCCGCACCACCCACCAACGCACCCACCACAGTCCGACCAGCGCCAGACTGATCGGCAGCCAATGGAGCCACATTCCCGACGGGTCCACCGGTAATTCCACCAACAACGGAGCCCAGGGGACCACCAGCAGGGTCAGCCCCACGACTCCGTTGATCACTACACCCGCCGGGCCCCAGCGGTCGGCCAGTGACTTGCCGATAAGCAGCAATGCCGGCACGAGAATGAGGGCGCCGCCGGGATGCATCGGCCCCAGTAGCGCGAACGATGCGGTGAGCGTGAGGCAACCTACCCAGGTACGCTGTTCGGCCTGCGGATCCTCGCCCACGAGGAGGCGAACCCAATGCCACAGCAGGAAAAACACCAATCCGATCGACAGCGGAGCCCACAGCCACGGGCTGCTAAGGGCGATCGCAGGCGTGGCAACCCCCTGGCTGCGTGCCACCTGGACCAGGGAAGCCAGCCATGGGATCGCCCAGTTTCCGAACAAGGCGCGGAAGCCAAGTGCCACTCCCAGCCCGGTTCCCAAGGCGCTCAGGCCGTAGAACCAGCGTCGCCGGCGAAGTTCACTCAGGAGCAGGAGCAGACCAAGCGGCAGCAACAATCCGCCGAGCAAGACTCCAAAACCGATCACCGGGCCGGCGAAACGGGTTTGATCCTTGACGAAGAACAGCAACGCGAGGGCGGCCAGTGTCACCTCCAGGGTCACGATGTGTCCGCTGATCATCGCCTCGAGACCGTAGCGCCAAAGCAAACCGAACAACAGGATGGCGGCGATTGTGGTGCCGCGCGCCCGCAGGGCTGTGAGCGCGATCGCCAGCAGAAAGAGCGCCGGCTGCAGGAGTTCGACAAGGGTCAGCCAGATCGCCCGTGCCATTGCATATCGAAGCAAGGCGGTCGGCGCGACCGGCAAAAGCGCGGGCAGCGGGCGTGCAAACCGCAGCGCTTCGGGGCTGACGACTGAGCCAACCGGAGTCCCAAATTGCCCTTCATACACCGCCGCCACGCTCCCCGGATCATAGGCCGATTCACCTTCGATGATGAGGGTGCGCGCGGCGACCCACAGCGGCAGGAAATCCTCGGCGAGATTCGCCCTCGTCGCCAGGTCACGGTTGATGGGGACCAACACCACGACCAGCGCCACCACGACCAGCAGAATTCCCAGCTGAGCTAGGGTGGTCCTCATAAGTTGAGGCGAGCTGCGGCGGCCCGCCGCGCCGGACTCACAATATTTTTATGCGAACGATCCTGTACAGAAATGAGTGAGATCATCGCGCCACGAAGCGGAGCACCGTCAGATCGTTGAACTTCCATTCCCCTTCCTGTGAATAGTGCTGGCGCAGCCATCTGATCCTGGGATGATCGCCGTAGCCCAATTCACGGTATTCCTCGATCGCCCGATCGAGCACCACGAACCAGACGGAGGAGCGGTCTCCCACCGCCGCTCCGATGTCGTCCGCCGGCGTGAGACCCATCACTTCCTGGGTCTCCGGAGCCAGCGTGTCGTTGTGCGATCCGGGCTCATCGCGGATGAATTCCATCGGCAGCTCCGGAGCGTAAACGTGCATCGGAAAGAAGCTGAGCTTGTTGTCGTGCACGACAACGGACCCGGGATCGGCCCTGTGGGTCAGGAAGGAAGCCGCCTGATCGAACGGCGAGCGGGGAAACCGCTCATACGAATACTGTGCCGGCAACACCATCATCGATGGGATCAGGATTACGGCGAGCAGCACGTACTTCTGGCCCGGAAGCGGCCCCCGCACTGCGGCCCAGGCCACAAGACCCAGATAGGCTACTGCGGAAAAGATGAACGCCCGCGGCACGAACACCGGACGCATCAGGTAGGAGGCCAGGAACAATCCCAGCGGAGGCAGCGTCAAGTACGGCCATATATGGGACATCCATGCCAGGTCCCCCCGTGCATCGAAGATCGTATATACGACCAACGCTCCGGCCATGAAGCTGCTCGCCAACACCAGTGGAATGGCCCAATCCGGCACCGGCAAGTTCGTATGAAACGTGATGAACGCCTGCACAATTTCGAGCGCCCCTGGAATCGGCGTCCAGAAGGCGGTCTGAATCTTGGCGATTTGGCGCGGCAGGATCACGAGCCACGGCCCGGCCAAGATCAGTACGGCGGCCAAGCCCAGCGAGCTGCGACGGAACGCCCTCCACCGCCGGCGAGCCAGCAGGTACAGCGGTGGAGCCGCCAGCGTAAAGAGGGCCAGGTTGTGACTGTACATCGCCACCGCCCCGCCCGAGATCAGGAGGCCCCATGAGGCCAGCCGATTGCCAGTGTCCGACACAGAACCTTCCGATCCAAGTACGCGCGCTGTCCCCAAAGCGTACAGCAGCGACCCGAACAACAGCAGTGTATACATGCGCAGTTCCTGGGCGTGATAGATCAAGAAAGGTGACAGCGCGGCCAGCAATGCGGCCAATCTTCCCTCCTGCTCTCCAAGGACCTCGGTCATCCAAAAGTAGACCAGAGCCACGGCGACCGTCCCCAAAAGCGCGTTCAGCGCGCGCAAGCCGGCAATCCCATCTGCCAGGTTCATCCACAGGTTGAGCAGGAAGTAGTAAAGAGGCGGCATCGTGTCCGCCGCAGTTCCACGCACGATATCGGGCCAGGATTGCCGCGCCAGCAGCAGGCTGAAGGCTTCGTCGTACCATAGGGGGCGCTGACCGAGATAGAGAAGACGCGGGACCAGGCCTGCCAGCGCCAGGACGGCTGCAACTCCGATCCGTGGGCGTTCTTTCACCGTGCGGTCCACGACCGGGGGAGCCACTTGCCGCGCACCGGCCACAGAGCGGCCAGCAAGGCGAGCGGCATCGGCAGATAGTTGATCGCGCTCTCCTGATCCCCCTGCACCGTCCCCAAGAACAGCGCCCACCCGCCGACGAAGGCGAGGACCAGAGTCAGACCCACCCACCACTTCGCCTGGCCGGGGGAACGGTTGCGCCAAACTTCAAACAGCATGAAGAGGGGCAATAGAAATACGATGAAATGCGTCGTCGCCGTCCGAGGGGAGAGGAAATGCGTAATCAGCAGCGTGAGCCCCGTCACCCACAGCATTTTCCTGTGGTCCGCCTCTTTCGAACGCCACCAAATCCCGATCAGCACTGCCAACACCAGCGCGCCCAGCCCCCATTCCACCCAACGCGGTGTACCGAGATAGTACGTCGTCATGATCCATATCCCCGATCCGAGCTCCGTGTACGAGGTGTAGGCTCGAAGCTGCTCGATGAAATCCAGCGGCCAGCTCGGCACCAGGATCAGGCCCGCCGCGATCAGCCCCATGAGCGAACCGAGAAACCCCCAGAGGATCCCTCGCCGGCCTTTGAACCCCGACCACAGCAACAGCCAGGGCACGGTGAGCAGCATCACCTGCGGCTTGATCGTGGTCAGTGCCAGCAGCGCCCCGCTCAGGGTGTCCTTGCCTTGGGTGAGGCTCCATAAACTCGCCATCAAGGCGACAAACACGACAATGGAAAGCTGGCCCAAGAGAACGGCGCGCGCGTTGGGGTACACGAAGATCGACCAGACCATCGTTCCCATCCACAGCCACTTGCCCGATGACCAATCCGCGATGCGGTGGGTCAGCGCGGTGCCCAACAGCACCAGGTGGACCAGCAGGGTCATCCACGCCGCCTGGACCCAAGCATAGTCACGGATCATGCAGGTCGGCCATGTCACCGCCAGCGTATAGAGAGGGTAGGCGAACGCGACTTGATCCTCGCCGTCTCTCGCGGGCCGACCGTAAACCCCGCGCTGGATCTCGAGCGTGCTCTCCTCACTGTAGGGGTTCTTGCCTTCCCACAGCAGCCGGCAGCCTCCCGCCCAACGAGGGTAAAAATCATTGGCGCTTGGGTGCTCGAGCGCGAACGCGTTCCATGTGAGCCAAGTCTGGCCCCCAAAGAGCGCGGCGTATACGACTCCGATCGCCAGCAGCCGGCGCACAGGTCCTCGAACGAAGTTCACGCGGCGGTTCCCATGCTAGGGGGAGGCAAGATCGCCGGGCCGTGGGGACGAGGCTTTGCGTCGGGAGTTTTCGCAGCGCGAACGTCCATGCTCACTCCACTATCGTGGCGCCTGCAAAAGAACGGCCGTTTCATCCTGCACAAGCGGCTCCCAGCCCCGCAGTCGAAGGGCTGCCACCACGGGGGCCTCTGTTTCCAGCAGGGCCAGCCGGAATCCCCTGTCGGCGACAATCCGCTCCCAACCTTCCCCCGCCGTCCATACCCGCAGATAGTCGTGTAGCAGCGCGTCCCCAAAAAGATCGGTGCGCCCGTCCACGAAGCTCATGTACTCGGGATACAGGCGCCAGATGAGGTAACCGCCCCATCGGTACGTGTTCAGTATCGGGCCCGATGGACCATTTTGCTCCAATACGTCCATAGCCCGCGCCGGGAATCTGCGCGCGACCTCGGCCTCGTTGACCGCAGATTGAAGCTTGGGCCAGGCCCACACCCCGGCCGCCAACAGGACGAGCGCAAACAGGGCCGCGTTCAGCTTTCGGGCGAGCTCGGGCGCGAGCTCCGGCCCCGAGGGGATGCCGCTGGCGATCGGCTCCAGGGCCGTGTACCCGTGGCGACTCAGTGAAGGGGCCGCCACCAGCGCGAACAGACTGATGTTGCGCGCGGCGGTCAGCGACATGTACGTAAAACCGAACACAAGCAGCAACTCAGTGGGCGACTTGCGTCGGCGTGAGAGGGCAAGGGACCCCATCGTGGCCAGCAACATCAACGTGAAGGGCAGCATCTGCGGTGAATGGAAGTCAGGACTCTGCCATTCTTGAATGTAGCCTTGGAGCACGTCAATCGACACGGTGCGGAACGGATATAGCAGCATCTCCGCACCGTGAGGGTTCACGGTCAACGCCAGGATCGATAACCCACCGAACAGCACCAGATCCTTACTCGCCGACCAGGCCGTCCCGGGCAATTCCGACAGCTCACGGGAGGGATCCTGAACTGCCTCCAGCGCACTCCGGATCCAGGCTCCTGTGAGATAGGTTCCGATCAGCAGAGTTCCGACCACGAATCCCCCATGAGCGTTCACCCACAAGAGGCTGGCCAGCGGCAGGATCCACAGGCGGGACGCCTCATCCCTGCGCCAGCGCTCCAAGATCCAGACGAACAACGCTGCAAGGGTGAAGGTCATCATCTGCGGCCGGGCGGACCAGAAGACCGCAGCCGCGCTGGCGGCCGCGACGAGTACGAACGCTTTCCACAGCCCCGGGCCCTCCATGAGGCTCCACACCATTCCCAGGCCGAGGAGGGCCATGGCCGCAGTCCAAACGTTGAGCCCGGGCAAACCCGTGCTGCGGTAGATCCCATACAGCGCGAGCTGAGCCAGCCAGCCCGGGTTCACCCACTCCCGACCGGCCATGGTCTGCGAGAACACGTCAACCTGCAGGAGCCGCCCGTTTTCCACCATCCAACGGCCCGCCGCCAGATGCCACCACGTGTCGCTTTCCACGGCGAACTGCAGGGCGATCAGGGCGGCGGCGAGGAAGCCCAGGGCCGATGCCAGACGGTTCATGCTCATCAATTCAGCATCCTAAGGTGAGAGCGTGGGACGGATCGCATCAGGTCGGATCGGGCTGCTGAAATCATAGAAAACGCGATAGGGACCGATCTCGGTCTCTTCGAATTCAACCCCCGCCGATCGGAACGACCGACGCAGCCGCCGATCGAGTTCGGGATGCAGCGTTGTGACGTACACAATCTCGTCGCTTGCATCCGCCCGGCGCTTGTATTGGGGCAGCCGAATGTCGTCGACCGTGAAGCGGAGATCGCGCTTGTATGGCAGTTCGGGCGAGAGCTGGATGTCTTCGGCGGTCAGGAACGCAATGCGATAAGCAACCCAGTAGTTCGTATAACCGGTGTGAGCGCCCTGCTCCTCCAGGAATTCAATCAAGACCCGATCATGCCGATTGTCGAAGTTCGAGATCGGATCGAATTGAGTGGTTATGCGTGAAGGAGAGAATGCCGCAGCGGCGGTGCCCCAGCCGTTGACCAGCAGGAACCCGCTCAAGCCGAGCAACGCAGCGGTTCGGCGCCAGCGCCAGGCCCGCTCCAGAAGATACGCACACGCGATCAACAGCGGAAAATAGAGCGGCAGCATGTAGCGGCCGGTCGAGTCGATGCCGAATCCGCTGACCCAGAAGGACAGCACGAAGACCGCCGTCATGCCGAGCAGCAGCTTGGCTCCTAGGTTCATGGTGGCGCGCCGGTCCTGATAGCGGACGACGAGGTGCAGCACGACGGCAGAATACAGTAGGGTGGCCAGGAACAGGATTGGCAGGGCTATAAATTCACCGCTCCAGGGCGGTCGCATTCCCAGGAGCGCCGGAATCCCCAGAATGACGAAACCCAACAATCGCTGGCCGAGCGTGCTCGGCAAGTGCTCGTAGGTGACCAATTCGGCCAGAGCCGCTCCGCTATTCAACCAGTTATAGATCCACCATGGGGCGCTGCCGATAAGGAAGCCCAGGCTCGCCAGCAGTCCACCAGTCAGCCATGCGCGCGTGCGGTCCAGGCGGAAGAGGTAGAGAACGCCCAACGGGATCAGGTAAACCACGATCGATCCCATGGTCCAAAACCCGATCCCGCCGGCAAAACCCAGAAGCCCCCAGGCCCCGGCCCGCTCCGGCCGGCGAAACGCGTAGATCCCCAGCAGCAGACAGAGATTGCCGAGTACGAGGAATTCGCCGTAACCTCCCAGCGTGGCCGTCGTGTAGAGCGTGATCAGGACGGGCGGCACGGCGCCGAGGGCCACCGCCCAGCGTCCCAGCTTCCTTTCGGGAAAGAGCGCTTCGGCGAGCCTCCAAGAGGTCAGCAAGAACAGCGCGTAGAGCAACGCTTGAACGGCCCGGATCCAGACGACCCCCGGGTTAAACAGCCGAAACATGCCCGCGATCAGCCATGCGTCCAGGCTGCCCATGTATGCCTGGCCGTAGAAAAAAATCGGCCACGCGCCCTCCAGTATGTGGCGGGCCATCAATCCGACGATCGCCTCGTCCGAGTTAAAAGGAACGACCCCGGACAGGATGAGCGCGGCCTTCAGACCCAGACCAACGAGGATCGACGCCGCCACAACGACAAATTCAGTGCCCTCGCGCCGAGAGCCCTCTCCGCCCTGGCTGCGCTGGTCCGAAGGAACGTCCACTTGCATAGCTTGCTATTCTAGGCCCTTCCTGGAGCTGGGCCAAGGTGACCTTAGCGCTGAATCCGGGTTCGTCGTCGGCGTCGGCCCCTGCGACCCAGGCCCCACCGGCCGGGACCGCACCCATCCAGCCGGGCCGACCCCACCGCCGATAGCCCCTCCTACCTGCGGGTGATTTGGGGCGGCAGTCCCCCTGCTATAATTGCCGCCATGCCCGATCGTCTCCGGCGCTGGCTGCCATGGGCCATCGCTGTTCTGGCCGTGGTGGCTCGACTGATCCCCGGCCCCCGCATCATCGACGACGCCTACATCACATTTCGCTATGCGCAGAATCTCCTGGCCGGATACGGTTTCGTCTACAATCCGGGCGAGACTGTCCTTGGCACCACGACCCCTCTTTACACTCTGCTGATGGCTGGGCTCGCCGCCCCATTCGGCGGCGAGCAAGCGCCCTTCCCTGAGATCGCCTGGCTTTTGAACGCGGCCCTGGATGCCGCGGGTTGCCTGGTTCTCATCGAGCTGGGCCGCAGCCTTCGCGCGGAGATCGCCGGGCTCTTCACCGCGCTGATCTGGGCGGTCGCCCCCATGTCGGTCACTTTTGCCATCGGGGGGATGGAAACCAGCCTGTTCATCCTCATTCTCCTGGCCATGTTCCTGCTCGCCCTGCGCTCCAGGTGGTACTGGGCCGCTGGGCTCGCCGCGCTGGCACTCCTGGCCCGTCCTGATGGTCTGCTCTTCGTCGCCCCCCTCGCGCTGGAGCGTCTCAGGCTGTTCTGGAACAAGCGTTCGGAGGGGACGTGGAAATCGACGCTGCCGGTGGAGGCCGCCCTCCTTCTCGCCCCGCTCGGGCTTTGGACGTTGTTCGCGGCCACCTACTTCGGCTCGCCGATCCCGCATTCGGTCACCGCCAAGGTGGCCGCGTATATCCTGCCGCCGGACGCGGCGCTGACCCGCCTGCTCCAGCACTATGCCACGCCGTTCTTGGGTCATCTGACCTTTGGGATCTGGTGGATCGGGGTCGGCCTGATCCTCTACCCTGTTCTGTTTCTCCTGGGTGCGGCGCAGAAGATCCGCGAAATGCCCTCGTCCTGGGCCCTTTTCTCGACTCCGTTCATCTACCTGCTGGCATACGCCGCAGCCAATCCGCTGATCTTCCGCTGGTACCTGGCACCGCCACTTCCGTTCTACTTTTTAGGGATCATGGTGGGCGGGCAGCGCGTTGCCGCCGACCTGAGGGCGCCCCGACCGCTGCTTGCGTTGGGGGTGGCGGCCTTGGCTTTGACCGTGGTCGGCTGGGAGGTCCATCCGGATCACGGTCCCGACCGGCCGGCGCCGCGCATGGCGTTCATCCAGCTCGAGCTGTTGTACGAACAGGCCGGGCGCGACCTCCATGACCAGCTCGAGGAAGGAGAGGTGGTGGCGGCCGCCGACATCGGCGCCATCGGATACTACTCGGAAGCGAAAATCCTCGATACGTTGGGGATCATCTCGCCGGAGTCGTTGATCTACTATCCGGTGGATCCGGATTTATACGCGATTAACTACGCGATCCCTAGCCAGCTGATCCATGACCTCGAGCCCAACCGGCTCGTGATCCTCGAGGTGTACGGTCGCCGTACGCTGTTGATGGATGCGGAGTTTGTGAGCAGGTACAGACTCAACCACACCATCCCGACCGACATCTACGGCAGCCAGGGCATGATGCTTTTCACTCGGGTTGAGAAACCTTGAACCGGGCCAGGCTGCTGGCCTGGGGTGCATTCGCTCTCCTGGGAGCCTACTTGGTCATCGGCGCCGCTCTCGTCCCGTTCCATCCGGACGAAACCTCACTCCTTTATCAGAGCCGGGATCTTGAGGCGTTCTTCTCACAGCCGCAATCGCTGATCTATGAACCCTCGGAGCCGTTGGATCCGGCCGGCGAGTACCGCGCCCTCAACGCCCCTCTGCCGAAATACGTACTCGGTTTGGGAAGGATAGCCGCCGGCTACGGCCCGGATTCCGTGGCAACCGACTGGGATTGGGGCCTCTCTTGGCGGGCGAATCTGGACCGGGGCGCGATGCCCCCCAGGGGAGCCGTGCTGGGAGGCCGATTGGCCAGCACGGTCCTGCTGCTGCTGGGCGCCGCAGCGATCTACCTCGTGGGGGTGGCGCTGGACGGCAGGATGACGGGGCTCTTCGCCGCGCTTCTCCTGGGGGTCAACGCGCTGGCCCTGGTTCACGGCCGGCGAGCCATGGCCGAGGGCACCTTGATCTTCGGCGTATCGATCGCTCTCCTTGGCGCAGTCCATGCCCCACGCCGGCCCTGGCTGGCCGGATTGGCCGCGGCGGCCGCATTCGGCTCAAAGCACTCCGCGCTCCCCATCGCGGCCGTCGCATTGGCCGCGAGCACGGGAATTTTCTCCAAGTCGTTCGAGGGTTCGCTCAGGGGCACCTTGAAAACCTCAGGCGCCTTTCTGGTCGCGCTGATACTGCTGAATCCGTTTCTTTGGCGCGCGCCGCTGGCCGCCAGTGCACTGATGGTGGCCTCGAGGCAGGACCTCCTACAGCGGCAGACCGCGGTGACCGATCTTTTGGCGCCGTACGGCAGCCTTGACACCGTCGTGGAACGGCTCGCCTCGCTCCTTGGCCATCTGTTCATCGTCCCGCCTCAGTTCCAGGAAATCGGCAACTACCGCGTCGCGCTGCAGCCGGCGATCGATTCTTACCTGCAGTTCCCCGGTCACGACATCCTGCGCGGTCCGCTGCTCGGTGGAATCATGCTGGGGTTGGCGGTCGTTGGGGTCGTGGGAGCCCTGCGCGGCGGTCGAGGGCTGCCCGGCGTGGCGACTGTCCTGAGTGCGGCGACTCTTGTGCAAGCTGCCGTCCTGCTGGCGGCGAATCCGCTCCCGGTGCAGCGCTACTACATCCCGCTGCTGCCGCTCGTGGTCCTGTGGCAGGCGCAGGGCTTGGCCGAACTCCGCCGCGCGACACGGCTGCTGGTTCGCGAACGCTTGAAGAGGGAAGCTAGTCCGCCTCCGGAGTGAGGGACGGTTGTGCGCCGGGGGTGGCTGTGACAACGGAGGGAACGGTGATCAGACCGGTGACCTCGCCCACGGCGAAGGATTGAAGCAGATAGACCGTGCTGTCGTCCTCGGATCGTCTGACGTAGGAGACGTCTCCCGTCGGCGCCTGGCGCCCGATGAGCAGCGACCGCGTGGATCCGTCTTGGAGGGTCAGAGTCGCGCGGTACAGCGGTTCATCCAGGCGGTACTCGGGAAGTGAGACATTTTCGAGCACCTCCACCGGCCTCAGCACGACCAAGCCGGATACGGCGCGCTCAATTCTTCCCGGGTCTGCTATTAGGTCTTCATCCTCCGGCTCGAGAAGAATCCACCCCTGCTGCTCGTCGCGCCGGGCGTGGATCGTAGTGCCCTGCTCGAACCCCTCGACCTTGACTTCGAGCACCTGCTGCGGCGTGAGCTGCCAAAGGGCTTCTGGAGCGGGAGTGACGGTGGGTTCGCCGGCATCGTCCGGCTGGGTCCGACTCCACCATACGGCCAGCCCCGCCGCCAACGCGAACAGCGCCAGCATGATCCAGGTTCTGCGTTGAATCATCGACAGAAGAAGTTAGCGGCTGCGCCGTCGGCGCCACCACACGGACACCCCCATGCCGACGACTCCGCCGGGGATCAGGATGATTGTCACCAGGAAGATCAAGCCCACCATCTGAACGGAAGGGGGTGCGATGATGCGCTCGCTCTGCTGGCCCGGGGTCAGGTTGATCAGCTGCTCCTCCCGGGCGCCCCAATCGACGCTGTTGACGAGCAGGTCCCCGTTGCCATACTGGTTGAAGTTTCCGTTGACCGCGAAATCCGCATCGCCGAACACCACCAGCCGCCCGGGCGGTTGAAAGCGCTCGGCGGCTACGACCAGAGTGACCGGGCCGCCCTGGTCTTGGCCCTCGTTGAACTGAACGTTCCCCTCCTGAGTGATGGCGTCGAAGTCCGTCTCACCCCACGAATCCTGGCCGGTGAGCACCAGCTCGGTCAGTTCGGCATCTTCAGGGACCGTCCCCGAGGCCGACACGCCCCGCACGGTGGGAAAGACGCTGACCAGATTTCCCATGCGATCGGTAATCGGATGCTCGGCGTAGCTGGCGGCAATGCCGCTGAGCGGGAAGTTCGATGTCAGATCCACTACCAGGTTGTCCTGCAGGTTTACACCCCAGGTCTCTTCCAAATAGCCCTTCAGCGGATCGGATCCGGACAGGACTTGAGTCTCCGGTGAAGGATCGTACAGGACGATCAGCGAGCCGCCGCGCTCGAGATAGCTCTGCAAGGCCTCGACTTCGGAAGGCTCGAGCGGAGCTTGCGGGCCGGCGATAACCACCACCCGTGCATCGCGGGGAATCTGCTGCTCGGAAAGAAGATTGAGGCCTGCGACCGTGTAGCCTTTCGAGGTCAACGCTCGTCGAGCATCCGCGTAGCCGGTCTCACCGGAATCCTGGATGTCCCGCTCGCCGTGACCGGTCAGAAAATAGACTTTTCGCTCACCGGGACTGGTCACCCGCAGGATTGCGGACGTGATTTCCCTTTCGTTGGCGAAGCTCACGGTTTCCGAGGTTTGCCCTTGAATTACCACCAGGCTCCCGTCTCTAGTGACTCCATACTGTTCGGCTTCGAGCGGGCTGGATCGGGGATCGATGAATTCGTGGCTGACGAGCCCGTTGCTCTCCTGCTGGTAGCGCTCGAGCAAAGGTTCGACGTTCTCCCGGGCCTGAGATTGATTTGCTGTGTAGAAGCCCTTGATGGTGACCGGCTGTTCCAGAGTGGCCAGGAGCTGACGCGTCTCTGGGGCCAGCGAGAACTGCCGGTCCTCCGTCAGGTCCCAGCTCTGTGGGTTCTGCGCTGCGAAGTAGTTGACGACCGCCAAAATCCCGGCAAACGCCACACCAAGTAGAAGCGCGTTCGAACCATACCGAGCCCGCCGCCCCGAGAGCGCCTGGCGCACCCGATCCGGGTCCAGCAGCACGCCACCGGCCCAAGCGAGCAAAGTCACCCCGAGGGCGATCTGGACGACCGAGCCGAACTGGCGGTTGACCACGAACCAACCGGCGGCGAAGAGCAGCGAGAGCAGCCCGAGCAGATAGGTGAACGGCGCCAGGCGGACGCGATCGATTTTCATCGCCATCTCCTCGCCTGGACGACCTGGGCACCCAAGAAAAGCGCCAGCGCGGCCGCCGACACGAAATAGACGATATCGGTCAGATGCAGGACGCCTTGGTACAGGTTGTCGTAGAAATGGTCAAGAAGACCCACGTAGCGCGCCAGTTCCCCCAGCCTGCCGCCCCCCTCAAAGCTGCCGATGATCCACAAGCCCAGCAGGGCAGCCAAAGTGACGAAGAACGCAGCGAGCGGATTCTCGAAAAGCGCTGAGATGAACACCCCGATGGCGAGCATCGCGCCCGTCAGCAGCAACAAACCCAGGTAGGCGCTTACCAGCACACCCTGGTCAATTCCAGGTTGGGCCATCGAATGAAGAATGATCGGGTAAATCCAAGTCACGAGCACGACCACCATGAGAAAACCCATCGAACCGAGCCACTTCCCCACAACGAGCTCCCAATCGCGGATCGGCGCCGTGAGCAGCAGCTCGAGCGTCCCCATCCGCTGTTCGTCAGCCAGCAGCCGCATGGTCAGCGCCGGTGTGACGAAGACCAAGATGGTGACCAACGGGCCGATCACAATGCGGCCGTCGGGGGTAATTCGACCGCCCACCAGTCCGCCGTAGACATTTAAAAAGAAGAGCCCGCCCAGAATAAGGTAAATACTGGCCGCGATCGCATAGGCCAAGGGAGAGATGAAATACTGACGGAATTCGCGCGAGGCGATCACCCAGATGTTCTTCATTCCGCCTCCTCCACCTCGGGCTCTTCCTCCTCTTTCGTCAGCTGCAGGAAGACATCCTCCAGGCTGTATCCGACGGAGCGCAGCTCCAGCAGGTCGTGTCCGGCTTCGACCACTGCCCGGGCCACGGCCGGACGCGCGTCCGCCTCGCCGGAGG
The DNA here is from genome assembly GCA_964517315.1 of uncultured Anaerolineaceae bacterium. Classification (GTDB taxonomy): domain Bacteria; phylum Chloroflexota; class Anaerolineae; order Anaerolineales; family E44-bin32; genus DASWJQ01. The sequence goes on from CAZFCJ010000054.1 coordinate 21,310, forward strand.
AGATGATCTCGACCGTGTCCTCCTCCGCGCCGTCCAATAGTTCGCCGACTTCGGGCAGTCCCGTCAGTAAGCTCATCAAGGTTCCCCGATCAGCCCGGGCGCGCACGATCAACCGGTCAGCGCCGGCAAGCTGAGCCTGCAGATTATCGGGAGTGTCCTCGGCGACGATCCGGCCCCGGTTGATGATCAACACCCGGTCCGAGACCTGCTGCGCTTCGGAGAGGATGTGAGTAGAGAGCAGAACGGTTCTCTCCTCTCCCAGCTCCTGGACAAGCTGACGGACCTCGATGATCTGAGCAGGGTCCAGGCCGATCGTGGGCTCGTCGAGAATCAGCACATCGGGCTCGTGAACGAGCGCCTGCGCGAGCCCCACCCGCTGCTTCATGCCTTTGGACAAGCTACCGATGAAATGATCTCCACGGTCTTCCAAATGGACGATTTCCAGCACCTCGTCGATTCGGGAATCCAGCTCGGGCACGTCGCGCAGGGAGCCCATGTAGTCCAGGTACTCACGAACCGTCAGCTCAGGGTACAGCGCCGCGGACTCGGGCAGGTAACCAATGCGTCTGCGCACTTCGAGCGACTCATCGACGACGTCAAATCCGGCGATGCGGGCGAAGCCCGAGCTGGGCGGCATATAGCCGGCCAGGATCCGCATCGTGGTGGTCTTGCCCGCCCCGTTGGGTCCGAGAAAGCCGACGATTTCACCCCGCTCGGCGCGGAACCTGAGATCCTGGATAGCGGGGTTCCGACCGTAGTATTTGGTGAGCCCTTCAACGTGGATCATGATCTAGACACAGCCTCCAGCTGCTGGGCGGTTGATAGGGAGAAAAGTCGAAAAACGCTGCCGCTCGCGGAGTAGATGGTTGGTAAACGTTCCGATTTGGGAGACCGGCGCTCACTATAATGGAGAGCTTGAAGAGCGTCAAGCCGCGCCGCTTTGACCCCTTCGCTTGACATCATATGTTACAAACAGTACAATCTGCCGCCGCACCGGCCCACGTGAGGGAGACAGCCCAATATGTATTGGATGGAAGGTCTGAGACCGTTTGAGGCGTACGCTATTTGGGGCGTGCTGGCGAGCGCCATCTTGGGCCTCATCTACGCCGTCTTCTTGAGATCCGAAATCCTGCGCGAGGACAAAGGAACCCCCAAGATGCAGGAGGTGTGGAACTCGATTCGGGAGGGGGCCGAGGCGTACCTGACCCGGCAGCTCAGGTCGATCGTGCCGATGATCGCCATCCTGACGGTGGCCCTCTTTCTCTCCGTTTACATCGTGCCCCCAACCCCGGAGGCGCTCGAGCGGTTCCGGGCCTTGAGCGAAGACCAGGTGCGGCTGGTCATAGGCTTGGGGCGGGCGATCGGCTTCGTCATGGGCGCCGGTTTCAGCCTCGCCGTCGGCCAGATCGGCATGCGCATGGCCATCCAGGGCAACGTACGCGTCGCCTCGGCCTCCCGCCGTTCATTCGGCGACTCGCTGCGGATCGCCTACCGGGCGGGCACGATCACGGGCATGCTCACCGACGGGCTGGGCCTGTTCGGCGGCACCGTGCTCTTCATCTTCTTCGGCATCGCCGCTCCCGATGCATTGCTGGGGTTCGGCTTCGGCGGCACCCTGCTGGCGTTGTTCATGCGGGTCGGCGGCGGCATCTACACCAAGGCGGCCGACGTCGGCGCCGACCTGGTGGGCAAGGTCGAGGCCGGCATCCCCGAGGACGACCCGCGCAACCCGGCGGTCGTGGCCGATCTCGTCGGCGACAACGTAGGTGACTGCGCGGGGATGGCGGCGGATATCTTCGAGTCCTACGAGGTCACAATCGTCGCCGGATTGATCCTGGGCCTCGCACTGTGGAATATCACCGGCAACCTGGAATGGATCATCTTTCCGCTGCTGGTTCGGGGTATCGGCGTCCTGTCCTCCATATTTGGCACCTACGCGGTCCGCAGCCAGCCGGGCGCCAGCCAGGACGCCATGGCCTCCATTTTCCGCGGCTACTTGACCTCGGCGGCCATTTCCGTGGGGCTGTTCGGGCTGACCGCGTTCGTTTACATCGGAGACAATGTGCCCGGGGGCTGGTGGCGGCCCTTTCTGGCCACGACTGTCGGCGTGCTGCTGGCGATCTCCATCGATCGCATCACCGAGTACTTCACAGGGAGCCACAGCCCTCCGGTGAAAGAGATCAAGAAGTCCACGAACACCGGGCCGGCGACCACCATCCTCTCCGGCATCGCCGTCGGCTACGAATCGACGGTGTGGGCGATCGTGGCCATCGCCGTGACGATCATGACTTCGGTGTTGATCTTCGGCACGATCCCGGGCGTCACAGGCGGACAGTCCGTGACCTATGTATTGTATGGAGTCGCCCTGGCCGGCATCGGGATGCTGACCCTGACCGGAAACAACGTGGCAATGGACAGCTACGGGCCGATCGCCGACAACGCGGCCGGCATCGGCGAAATGGCCTGGGTAGGGCAGGA
>CAZFCJ010000055.1:0-21385 GCA_964517315.1 uncultured Anaerolineaceae bacterium
GTCTTGCCCAAGAGTTCATATCGACGGCAAGGCTCGGCACCTCGATGTCGGCTCATCGCATCCTGGGGCTGGATAAGGTCCCAAGGGTTGGGCTGTTCGCCCATTAAAGCGGTACGTGAGCTGGGTTCAGACCGTCGTGAGACAGGTCGGTCTCTATCCGCTGTGGGCGTAAGGGAATTGAGAGGAGCTGCCCCTAGTACGAGAGGACCGGGGTGGACAGACCGCTGGTGTGCCAGTTGTCGTGCCAACGGCATTGCTGGGTAGCTACGTCTGGCAGGGATAACCGCTGAATGCATCTAAGTGGGAAGCTCGCTCCAAGATAAGGTCCCTCATCCCGCAATGGGAGTAAGGCCGCAGGTAGACTACCTGTAGATAGGCAGCATGTGTAAGCGCAGCAATGCGTTGAGCTAAGCTGTACTAATGGCCGAGGGCTTAGCCTGTGATACGGAGAATTTGCCGCTTTTCGAAGAACAGCAACTAGCCGCTAGCGCCTAGCTAGGGGCTAGTTGCTAGTTGCTGCATGCCGCTTATTCAGTTGTCTCACAACTCAATATGTGAATTCGCCCCTTGGTGATAGGAGCGACGGGGGTACACCCGGTCCCATCCCGAACCCGGAAGTTAAGCCCGTCAGCGCCGATGGTACTTGGCTGGAGACGGTCTGGGAGAGTAGGCCATCGCCAAGGGGCTTTTGATTCCAACAAGCCCGGAGCTGCTCGCAGTGGGCTTTGGGCCTGTGGCCGCTGGCTGTTGGCCTCAAGCCCTCCCGTCGAGCTTCGAGCCCCAAGCCGTCTGATCGTGGTTCTGACCTGAACTGTCGGGCCCCTCATCGCCCCCGTTTACATGGGCTTACAAAGACACAAAGCAGCAGCCATGAACCCCCGTCCTACATGCCTTCGTGGTTGCCGATCCGCTCCCAAACCCGGATCACCGTTTCCCGGAACGGGCACCGGGTCAACAGTCCAGACTCCAACCCCAATCCACCGGCCTCCACATCACCATCGCCCGCGTTGTGCGGAGTTGCCGCTACTCCATGTTGAGAACGCGTTGAGTCCGTGTTGACATACTGTATACGGGATACCAAATCGTCGGAGGGAGGCTCGTGCCTCCCCGCATTGCGTTTAACAAGGTGGGCCCGAGTTCCGAACGTGCAGGTAGAAGGGGAACACGCATATGTTCGAGGAATACTCGGCCGAGCGAGATCTGGGGCTTGCCGGAGCTCCCTCACTGACGCAATCAGTCGGCGATGACTCGACTTCCGCTTTCGTCCGCCACGGCCTTCGAATCGGTGGCGTGATCGCCGCCGTCGTGGCCGGTGCGCTGCTCGTGTACCTCACCGGCGGCACCAAGCAAGCATACCCACATATCCTCTATCTGGCACTGCTGCTCGGGGCCCACTTCTATGGCGCCCCGGGCGGATTGCTGGCGGGCGCGCTGGCGGGCTTGTGGGTCGGCCCGTGGATGCCGCTCGACGTGGCCCAAGGCCTTCCCCAGCCGACGGTAGGCTGGGTCTCCCGAACGGCGTTCTTCGGCCTGGTTGGCGGGGCTGCCGGGGTGCTCATGGACGTCAATAAGCGCCGCCTGGCCCGCAACCAGAACCTCGTGCGTGAAATCTCTGAGGGCTACGGTCGCATTCTCCGCACGTTTTCTCGGCTCGTGTCCATGCGCGATGAGTCGACCGGCGGCCATTGCGATCGCGTAGCATTCAACGCAGTGACCGTGGGCGGCGCGCTCGGTCTCTCCGACGAAGATCTCCACACTTTGTACTGGGCCGGGATCCTTCACGACCTGGGCAAGGTGGCTGTGCCGGCACCGATTCTGCTCAAACCGGATCGGCTCACTGATGAGGAGTACCGCCGCATCAAAGAACACGTGATCTACGGTGCAGACCTGCTGGTATCGGCGTCGCCGAACTTTGAGCGGATCGCCGAGGCGATAAGGGCACACCACGAGCGCTGGAACGGCTCAGGCTACCCGGAGGGACTGCACGGCGAGGAGATCCCGCTGGCCGGCCGGATACTGGCCGTGGTCGACGTCTTCGAAGCGCTCACCAGTGAGCGACCTTATCGGGGACCGCGTCGACCTGATGCAGCCCTAACCTACCTGCGCCGGAACGCCGGAGTCGAGTTCGATCCGAGGGTCGTCGAAGCCTTCGAAGACAACTTCCGCGCAGAAAAGATTCAGGTGGTTGGGCTTCCGGACCCGGTCCCCGCGGCGGTGCCGCCGATCGTCAGCCAGTGGGCGGCTTGAAGCGGTTGTGAAGTCGAGGCCGGCGGACGCCGTTTAAGGCATATGTAGATTCGAGGGAGGGGACACGACCGGAACTGTCGGGTGCTGTCTGTCCCTGGCGGCGATCGCGCGGTGACCCACTCAAACAGGTGGGTCACCGTGCCGATCGCCTGACGTTGTATTCAACGGCCGCCATGGAGCAGGGGGTGGGTCACCGGCCGTTCCGCCACCCCCGGCCACGGCAGAAGGTCAAGTCCAGGCCGTCTTGGCCCCTCAATCACGGTTTGGGGGTCGTGGCCGGTGAAGAAGCCCCTACCGGGCCAACGACCGACCTCCGCTATCATGGAAGGAGAGCGCTATCACAGAGACAAGAAAGGCGGTCATTCCAATCCAATCTCATGAAATCGTCCCCGGGCTGGCCCAGGCTTCCCAGTACGGCTTCGATCCCTCCTACGACGTCGTCGTCGATCTCACCGGTGCCCACCGTGCAGTCGAGGAGGGCGTGATGGCGGTCGAGTGGCCGATCGTGGATGGGCCGATGCCCGATCCACGCAAGGTGCGTGCGCTTGGGCGCTGGGTTGCCGATCTGGTGGATCGGGGCCTGCGCGTTCAGGTCTTGTGCGCGGCCGGGCTGAACCGCTCCGGTTTGATCGTCGGCCGCGCCTTGATCGAGCTCGGATACGATCCGGACGAAGCCATCCAACAGATCCGCTCCAAGCGCCCCAACGCGCTGCACAACAGGACCTTCGTGGAGTGGCTTTTGTCGGAACAATCCGACCAGGAAATTCGTCGCCGCCGGGGGGCGGAATAAGGCCCCCGAGGATACGTTGCCCTACCCGTCGTTGGGCCCCGCTTTCTCCACCGTCACATAACATGTGCAGCCGTCATGAAGCGGCGGCTTAAGTCGTTCGTCCTCGAACTCCCGTCCATCCCATAGGGGACAAGTGCAGCGCGCCGGACCCCACATACCGGCGGCGCATGGACCTGCCGTATGCCAACGATAGTGGGTCTTTGCGGACCTCGAATTGTCGACGGATTGGCCAGGAATCGGCGCCTCCTGGCGGTGAGCCTCGTGGGAAGTGGATCACAGCCCGCGGGTTCCAGCGCCAGGTTGCCCGCTTGGCCCCGAGCGACTGCGCACGAGCTTCATCCATGATGACCCATCAAGCTGACAAGTCAGAATCACGGTTCCCCCGAGGCGCTCGTGAAGACCGTGTCGGGTTCACCCGTAATCTGGAAGTTCCGACATTCGGGTCAGAGCCCAACGACATCGTCTGTTAACAGTACCTCCAGAGGACGGGTCCCGCCGGAGGTGCGCATGTACCTTGACACTCGGGGAGCACGTAGGTGAAGTTTCGCATAATAAGGTAGGGTCCGGTTCTTGCGCCAGGCAAGTCCGTCCCACTGGTGGGGGGTTGTGCCCGGGCCACTGCGCTCATCATCGGGCAAAGCCCAGCCACTGCGTGCCGGAAGGCGTCGGCTTGCCTCCCGTTTGAGGGGCGAAATCGATGGGGCCACGCGGCGGTCCGCCGTGTGGGACCCGGCACGGGATTTCAGGTGGCGATTGGGGGCCTCATCGGCCTCGAGGAGGGAGAGGCACATGGGAATCAAGCCTGATATTCGTCATATGCTGGCGCTCGGGCTGGTGGCTGGGCTCGCCCTCAGCGCGCCGATCACCAGCGGGTTAGGGGCCGCCGACCCCGCCGCGCAGGCGGCCCAACCGGCCGCCGCAACGGCAACCGCTCCGCTTCACATTCTCAACCCCTCGTCGGGGGTCTGGCCCAACTTGTGGATCACCCACTGCATGGGCGATGGCAGACAGCGCGTCTGGCAGGTGACCTCGGACGTGCACTGGGCTGAATTTCGCGGGGTCGAAGCCGAGAAGGATTGCGGTCCGCAGGGGAATTTCGACATGTATCCTCTGGTGTTCCGCAATTCGACCCTCGCCAGCGAGACCTGGGTCACCTGGTGCACGGGGACCGGCGCGGAAGAGTGGGTCTGGCGGTCCAGTGGAAGCTACAAGTACGTGCCGTTCCAATACCCACAGTCTGATACGGATGGGGATTGTGACGGAAGCGGCGGCGATGGGGGCGACTTCGTATCGGCCAGCGGAACGGTGTTCCGCTTCCGTGACTCCACCTACAAGTTCGTCGGCGTGAATCTGCGCGGTGTCACCCATCGGGGCAGCGGCGAGATGGAGGAGCAGCTGCGGGCGGCGAGCTCCATGAACGCCAAGGTCATCCGCGTGTTCGCAGCTCACCGGGATATCAACGCGACGGAGGCCGGCAACCGCCTGGAGACCCTCATCCAATTGGCTGAGTCCATCGATTCTCGTTTCAAGATCATCGTCGTTTTTACGGACTGGTACGAGGCGTCGAATCTCTGGGTCCAGGGGGACAGCAGTTGGTATCACACTGACCCATGGGGCAACACGGTTCTGCGCCCCGATTGGTTCCGCGGCGGCTTCCGGGAGCATTACAAGCCGTTCGTAGGGTCGCTGGTGGACCGTTTTGAGAACGAACCCACGATCTTCGCCTGGGAGTTAGGCAACGAACTGCAGGCGGCCAGCGCCGACGATATGCTCAATTTCACATATGAGATGGGCAATTACATCGAGGATCTGGGCGCGCGCCAAATGGTCACGACGGGCTTCAAGTCCACCCATCACGCCGTGGGGGGCAACTACAGCGGTCGGGGCCTCGAGGCCGTCATGGACGACGTATACGTCGACTGGAACGGCCAGAACAGTCCGGTGGACTTCTTGACGGTCCACGGCTATGGATGGGGCAGCGATCCCATCGAATGGAACCACGGACGGCCGGATCGCATCGATCGGGGCCTCGACTGGGGTGCCGGTCGCGTGCCGTACGTCATGGAGGAGATCGGCTACACCGGCGCAGGTGGCCCCGGACCGGTTTTCGACGGTGACTCTTGGGACGGAATTTGGCTGGACCACGCGGGCAGCTCTCGCGAGCCCGCCACCCGTAAGGCCGTCGACCATTTCTTCAATGATCTGGCCGCTGACGGAGTCATGCAATGGGGCTTCATGGTCGGTGGCGACAACGGCGAGGGGGATACATGGTTCGGCATGGATCATGTATGGCACGGCGACTGGGATGCTCTCTACAATTACTATCACAGCAGGGGAGAGTCTCTTCCGGGCAACCACTGAGCGGCCTGCAGGTCGAGGCGACCCTGAGCGGCGGTCCCACCTCGTTCCTCGCCACTCTGCACAATCCGCGTTGACGCTGAGAGATGGGCTCCTCTACAATGGGACACGGTCCATCCAAACCGACGCGCGGTGGCAAATTCCTCCATATGCTATGCGAGATTGAGATAACAACTTAATGACGGCCGATTGGGAACGGCAAGCGGTTGTCGAAGAGCTGACCGAGCGAATCACGGAGGGGGAGTTCGCCGGCGCGTACGATGCGTTGAAGGAAGCGGTCGAGCGGGCGGAAGTGCTCTCCGATCGTGACCGGCAGCAGCTGCTTCAGTATTGGGTGTCCAAGGAGCGCGAGCGCGAGCAAAAAAAGAAGGGCTGAACTTTCTCCAACCGGGCTTGCCTCGTTATCGGCGCCGTGTGGAAACCGATCAGCGGCACCCCGAAGCGAACAAAGTGGAAGCGCCTTGAGCCGAGCCGGGGCCCCTCCTGGCCGTCCGGAAAGCTTTAAAACCACACTGGGTCCCGGAGCGACTGCTCGGACATCGCAGCCAATTCCTCGTCGACCATATCTTGCTCCGGGACCCTGAACGGCCGCAGCGGCTTCTAGACTTCAGGGGTGTTTCTCGGCTTGACGGCGGCCAGGCAACGCCCTGGAACGGACACTCCTCGCTCGTTGAATTTAAGCCCCTTATTCGATAATCAGGGCTCCGGCCATGCCGGCCTCGAGATGACCCGGCTCGGTGCAGACCACCGGGTACTCGCCGGGTTCGTCAGGGGCGGTGAAGGTGAACGTCTGCGTCTCACCGGGGTCCAACTCGAACTCCTGCACGGCGAGCTGCGCCTCCTCTTCGTCCGCGGGGGGCTCGATCTCGTAATCTTGGGACATGAGCACCCAATCGTGGACGACCGTGCCGTCATTGGTCAGGGTCAGCTCGACCTGGGCGCCCGCCGGTACCTCCCAGCGCGGTGGGTCGAACTCGAACTCGGTCAGCGTGCTGGATAGCGTGACGGTCTGCGGCCCGCACGCGGCCAGCAGGAGCCCGGCGGCGGCCGCCAACAGGGCCCCTCTAAGGATCTTGCCTTGCATGGTTCGAAATGCCTCCTCGGATCGCCCGCGCTTTGCCGAAGTGACCGACGAGCGCGGGCTGTAAAGTGGGTGTTGGGAAACGTACACTGCCTCCCCTGCATTATAAGCGGACTCCGGCCCAAAGGTCGCCGCGGCCAGCCTTCCCAAGGACCAGCGGCTCGGGGCCTCTCAAGGGCTAAACGGGTTGGTCCTTGGGTGTCCAATGTGGAGTTTCGCCGAGGACTTCGGCGTCATTGAACATTGGAGAGGAAGATCAAATGCCCGGCGACCGGCGGGGTCACGTGGGCAGCGGCCACCGAATCATCGTTGGGACCTCATGAGGGGCGGGCGCCCGTCGGCTTGGACCGATTACTCCACGAGAAGCGTGCCGATCATGCCAAGTTCGAAATGCCCGCCCTCGGTGCAGAGCACAGGATATTCACCAGGCTCGCTCGGGGCCGTGAAGGTAAAGGTCTGGGTTTCGCCGCCTCTGACGCGAAATTCGGTCGAAGCCTGCCCCTGTTCTTCTACACTGTACGGAGGCTCAACCACATCCTCCGGCGGCATCAGAACCCAGTTGTGGAACAGCATCCCGTCGTTCGCGAGGGTCAGCTCAACGTCCGCGCCCGCCGGCACCTCCCAAGTTGCCGGATCGAACGCATACTCCGACATCGAGATCGAAAGGGTGGAGGTTTGGGGACCGCATGCCCCCAGAGCGAGCCCAGCTAAGGCGGTCAACAAAGCCATTCTGGTAGAGAATTGCCTCATGGATCGGCTCTCCTCCTCTGTGGGGGAGCAGACTCTGCCCCTGTCACGGTAAGTGAAGGCGCATGTTGCCCGGCACAGGCCTTGGCCTATACGTCGGATTTTGCGTCTCCATTGTACGTCTCCAAAGTGAATCCGCAGCGGACTGGAACTTGCCAAGGTAGGATTGCGTCTTCCGCGGAGGATCTACTCGGGTCGTCTTCTGCCTTGTCGGCCAGGTGCGGGGAGCTTAGAATGGCGGTTGTCGGATCAAGATGGTCCCTGAGAGGCGGATCGAATGCGCTGGTATCTTCACGCGAAAATCCATCAGGCGACGGTGACCGAGGCTAATATCGATTACGTCGGCAGCATCGCGATCGATCGCGCGCTGATGGACAAGGCCGGCCTGCACGCCGGCGAGAAAGTTCTCGTAGTCAGCAATACGACCGGCGCCCGGCTGGACACGTACGTGATCGAGGGAGAGCCGGACACAGGGGCGATCGTCATGAACGGCGCCGCGGCACATTTGATCCGTCCCGGTGAGGAGATCATCGTCATGGGATTCGAATTGTCCGACTCTCCGGTCGAACCCAAGATCGTCCAGGTCGACGCCGACAACCGCTTCGAACGCTATCTCTAGGGCTCCATCAAACCGCTCCTGATGAGTGATCGACTCGTTGGCGCTATCGTAAGTGTCACCCATTCCGATCAATGGGGACACTTGCCCCCGATCCGCGCGTGGACTTTCTTCGATGACGCGACCGGTTCAAGCGGGGACTTCGCTCTCCCGCTGCCCTTCTGTTAAACACACCTCCTGCTCGTCGCCCTCAAGAGGAGTGTACGGACGGGGGACCTGCATGCGGGGAGAGTAGATGCAAGTCAAGGCTGAACGCGCGGTGGCCGTGGCGAATTGGCCGCGTCAACAGGACCGGGTCCGGTCCCCGCTACCCAAAGCCTAAGATGTATGGAGAAGCCATCAGATCCATATTGACGGAGCACCAGGTTCGCCAACAATTTCAGGTGATCCCGGACAACCCCACCCGTAGCAGCCAGCCGCCGACGCCGCCGCCGACGATGAGCAGGCTCGGGCTGACATTCCAGCGCAGGCGCAGCAGAGCGGCCGTCAGTCCCAGCGCCCAGCTGACCGGATCGACCAGGGTGGCGGCCCCGAGCTCGAGTGTGACGGCGCCCATCAGCGCCACCGCACTGATGTTGGCCGCGTCCAGGAAAGCGGCCGTCCATCGGGACTGCCGCAATTTGGGAATGATGGGGTTGAGCGCCAGCACAAAGAAGAACGAGGGCAGGAAGATCGCCCCGGCCGAAACGAGGGCGCCGCGCATGCCGGCCAGTAGATAGCCGATGAAGGCCGAGGTCGTCAACACCGGCCCTGGCGTGAACTGGCCGGCGGAGATCGCGTCGAGCAGCTGGGCCTGAGTAAGCCAACCGTACTGATCGACCAACCCGCCCTGGAGGAACGCGACCAGCACGTAACCGCTGCCGTAAAGCACTGCGCCCACCTGCAGGAAGAACCAGCCCAGCTGGAGCAGTGAGACCGGCGTCGTGGCCAACGCCGCGCCGGCCAGGCCGGCTACGGCGCCCACCCGGCCGAGCGCCTCACGGGCCCATTCGCTCAGCGGAATGAACGCACTGACACTGCTTGATGGCAGGGAGCTCGTCAGCCGGAGCAAGACCATTCCGCAGACCGCACCACCCAACAGTGCCAAGATCTCGTTCAATCCCAACAGCACGGCCACCAAAACCGTTGCGCCGACTACCCCCAACCGCAGGCCCTTGAGGGCGCTGCGGCCGAGCTGAATGACCGCGCCCAAAATGATGGCCACGACGACCGGTTTGATCCCGGCCAAGAAAGGATTCACCCCGGGTAGCTGACCGTAGCGAGTGTACGCCCAGGCCAGCGCTGTGACCATGACAAACGCCGGGGTGATGAAAGCCACTCCAGCTGTGATCAGCCCGGGCACCCCTGCGTAGATGTAGCCGATATGAATGGCCATCTCGGTGGAGTTGGGGCCGGGGATCAAGTTGGTCGCGCCCACGAGATCCAGGAAGTGATCGCGTTCCAACCACCCGCGGCGGCTCACCACTTCGTCCTCCATCATGGCGATATGGGCGGCGGGGCCGCCGAAACCGACGACGCCGAGCTTGAAGAATAGGCGTGCCACTTCTGTCAGCCGGCGCACTGGGGTTTCCTTCATGAATGGACGCTCCTTCGGACGGTGGAGTGGGGCGAGGCGTTGGGCGCGCACGGAACTCGCCGGACCGAGGGTTCTGCCCAAATGTTCTACTCGAGGGCGGCTCCGCGGCGCAAGGGGGGAGGCCGCGCTGGGGGTTATAATCCCAGCCACTGTGAGCGAAGATTCAAAGCACGACATCGCCGAATTGGTGGGCCGCGTGGCGGACGGTGATCGGCGTGCATTTCGCCGGCTCTACGATCAGTACGCCGACCAGGTGTATGGCTTGGCGCGCTACGTCACCCGTCACGACCAGACCGCGGAAGAAGTCACCCAGGAGACCTTCATCAAGCTGTGGCGCAAGGCCGGGAGCTACCGGCCCCGAAGGGGCAAGTTCTCAACCTGGCTGCTTACCATCGCCAAGCGCACGGCGATTGATCGTCTGCGACGGGAGGACCGCCGCCCGGAAATTGCCGAGGCGGTGGACATCGAGGCCGACTGGCGGCCAGCCCTGTCGAACCCCGGCGCAGGCGACGAGGAAGCGCGCTGGCGCAGTCTGTATTTTGCGCTTCACGATCTGCCCGATGAACAGAGACAGGCCGTCTCGCTGGCGTATTATCAGGACATGTCGCACAGCCAGATCGCCGAATACCTGGGCATCCCATTGGGAACGGTCAAGACTCGGATTCGTCTGGGAATGCAGAAACTGCGGGATGGGTGGTTGAGTTCTGAAGATGACAAATCCAACTCGGCGCCTGCGGACGTTTAACGTATTGGAAGTTCACTGATGTCCATGAATGAGATCTGCCGTCAAGTTCGCCAATTGCTCCCGGCCTACGCCCTGGGCGCGTTGGGGCCTGAAGACGAGGCCCTCGTCGTTCGCCATCTAGACGCGTGCCCGGGGTGCTCGGAGGAACTGGAGCAGTACCGCCAGGTGGCGGAAGGGTTGCTCCACGCCGTGCCCCCCCAACAGGCGCCGGCTGGATTGCGCGAGCGGGCGCTGGCGGAGTTGCCGGCCCAACCGGGTTCGAGCGAGAAACCCTCATTCTTAGCCCGGCCGTACCTTGGCTGGGTGGCGGTCGCTGTCGCGCTGGCCGTGTTGGTTCTCAACGTGGTTGTTCTGTTCGAGATTCGCGCCGTGCGCGGGCAGCAGGCCCAGCTGCAGTCCTTGGTCGACCGCACCCAGATCGGTCTGGCCGTCCTTACATACCCCACTTCACAGACTGTCGAAGTCGAATCTGAGGGCGAGATCTTTGGCACCTTCGTCTTTGACCCGGGGCGCGAGGTGGCCGTTCTGTACGCTTGGGGGCTGGAGGCACTGCCGGCCGAACGCACGTATCAGGCGTGGTTCACCGACGCGGCCGGCAACCGGGTAAACGGAGGCCTTTTCGAAGCCGAAGGGACCGGAGGCTTCACGATCATTCCCTTGTGGGCTCCTGAGCCGTTGGGCGCTTTCGAACGAATGGGTGTCACCGTCGAGCCGGCCGGGGGCAGCCAGGGCCCCTCTGGACCGCCGGTCCTGGCCGCTGATCTCTAAGCCAATTTCGCTCCAAGACACATCTAATTCTGTCCTCTTATTCGTAATGAACAGTAGAAGGTACGTTGGTATTCAACTTGGGAATCCAAGGAGGAGAAGCATGCGAAGCGGTACTCTGCGATTCTTACTGGGTGTCGGGATCGTCCTGGCGCTGGGCGTCTCGGCCTGCGCGCCGGCGACGCCGACTACGGAGCCGACGGAGGCGCCGCGGCCGACGGAAGCCCCTACGGAGCCCATGGCGGAAACGGAGCCTGCCACGGAGGCTGCCGAGGCCTCGGTGACGGTCAGTGACCAGGACGCCAGCGGCGGGACTGTGACGGTGGATTCAACGACCGCTGCACAGGCTAGCTGGATGGTGATCCACGCCGACGCGGATGGCAGCCCGGGCGCCGTGATCGGCCACGCCGAGGTCGACGAGGGCGTGAATGAGAACGTGACAGTGGAGATTAACCTGTCTCAGGCGACCCCGACCCTGTACGCCATGCTGCATGTCGACAGCGGAGAAGCGGGGACGTATGAGTTCCCGGACGGCGATCCGCCGGCCAGAGCGGGCGACCAGATTGTCGTCAAGCCGTTCACTGTGACACTGCCCGAGGGCGAGATGGGCGCCAAGCCGGACGTGGCCGTGGCCGACAGTTCCCTCGGTCACATCCTGGTCAACGCTGAAGGACTGACTCTCTACGCCTTCACACAGGACAGCGCGGATCAAAGCGCGTGCACGGGCAGTTGCCCGGACATCTGGCCCCCGCTGACTGTTGAAGAGGACCCTGCCGCCGGTGAGGGAGTGAACGCTGATCTGCTCGGCACACTCAACCGCGCCGACGGCAGCACCCAGGTGACCTACAACGGACACCCGCTGTACATTTACAGCGAAGACGCCGGGCCTGGCGACACCAATGGCCAGGGTTTTGGCGGCAGCTGGTACGTGGTGGGGCCGGATGGGAACCTGATCCGCAATGCCTCCGCTAGCGAAAAGGACGAAGGCGAGGGCGGTTACTACGACTATTGACGCTCCATAACGAAAGCAACTCGCCCCGGGAGTCCGAACGGGGCGGCGAAGGCGGCCCGCGATCGCTGGCCGCCGTCCGCTTTCTTGCCGCGACCCCTCCCGTGGACTATGATGGGTTCGATGGACGAAGAAGTCCTCATTCAAGAGGCGAAGCGCGGCGATTTGGAGTCTTTTAATCGGCTCGTGCTGGCCTACCAGAGCCCCGTCTACAACGTCGCGCTGCGCATCATGGCCGATCCCGCTGCTGCCGAAGATGCCGCCCAGGAGGCGTTTATTTCCGCCTTCAGGGCGATTGGGTCTTTCCGTGGCGGCTCGTTCAAGGGCTGGCTCATGCGCATCGTGACCAACGCCTGCTATGACGAGCTGCGCCGCCGCAAGCGGAAGCCGCAGCACGCGTTGGAGGATCTGAACCCGCTCGACGAGGTCGACGAGGTCGACAGCGCCGGCTTTCTGATCTCGGAAGAGGCCGGGCCGGAGGAAGCGGCCGAGCGAGAGGAGCTGGCCCGGGCGCTGCGCGATTGCCTGCAGGGATTGGCGCTGGAATTCCGTGTCGTGGCGGTTCTGGTGGACGTGCAGGGCTACAATTACAAGGAAGCCGCGCAGACGATCAACAAACCGCTGGGCACGGTCAAGAGCCGGCTGGCCCGAGCCCGAAGCCGGCTGCAGGAATGTCTGCAGCAGCATGCGGAACTTCTCCCGGTCGAAATGCGTCTACAAGATGAGACACCATGACCAGGGACCTTGACCATCTGCCGCAGCGGGACCTAGAACGCCTGTCTGCCTACCTCGACGGCGAGCTTTCGGACCTGGAGCGGGTCCGACTTGAAGCGCGCCTGCAGGAAGAGGATCGCTTGCAGGGGGCACTGCAGGAGCTTCAGGGCACGGTGAGTATCATGCGAAGCTTGCCGCAGGTGGCGCCGCCGCGCAACTTCACCCTCAGCCCCGAGATGGCGGGACAGCGGGAAGTGGGCTGGCGCTACCCGGCGATGCAGTTCGCCACTGCCCTGGCCGCAGCGCTGCTGGTGGCGGTGATCGCGTTCGATGCGCTGTCGCCGTCGGTGGGGATGATGGCGGGCGCTCCCGCGGCACCGGCCGAGCGGATGGAGGCGCCGCTGGCGATGGAAGCGCAGGGGACGCCGGCCCCGCTGACCGAGGCTGCGGCCGATGAGCGGGCCGCGCAAGTGACGGCTACCGCCACGCCTGAGGCGGAGGAGGGGATGGCCAAGGAGGAAAGCGACCGAGCGCCCTCGCCTTCTCCTCAGCCCACTCAGGCCCCACCCGAAGGGGCCCCAGCGGAACCATCCGCTGACCGGGAGGCCGGGCCGACAGCCGCGGTCGAATCCGAACCGGAAGCCGAGTCCGACGAGGTGCCCACTTTGCGGTTAGGGGAGTCCGGGCTGCTGCGCTGGATCGAGCTCACGCTCGCCGCCGCGGTCATCGGGCTCTTGATCCTGACCTATCGGCTCCGCCCGGAGCGGAGATGAGTCACGAGCACGACAATCGACCACCCATTCGCTTCTGCACGGCCTGCGGAGCGCCTGTTGAGCCCAAGGAAGCGCTGGGCAAAACCAGGCCGGTTTGCACCGAATGTGGGCAGGTGCATTTTCGTGATCCAAAGCTGGCGGCCGGAGTGCTTGTGATTCGTGAAGGCGAGGCGCTGCTGGTGCGGCGGCGCCATGAACCGTTGGCTGGACAATGGAGCCTGCCGGCGGGTTTTGTAGACGGCGGCGAGGATCCGCGTCGGGCGGCGGAGCGCGAGTGCCGCGAGGAAACGGGTCTCGAAGTCGAAGTGAAGGACCTCGTCGACGTCATTTACGGCCGTGAACACGCCGCCGGCGCCGATCTGATGCTGGTCTATCGGGCCGGGTTGGTCGGGGGCCAGCCGACAGCCGGCGACGACGCAGCCGAAGCGCACTTCTTCGGGCCCGCAGAGTTGCCTGGGTTGGCCTTTGACTCCACGCGGCGGGTGCTGCGCCGCTGGGCCGACGGTGAACTCCGACGCGTGCTATAATCGCCCCACTATCGTGTTGCTGATCTGTCTTGATCCTTGAATGATCTCTTGGAAAGTCAAGTCTCACGATCCCCCCTAGGGGGCCCACCGTGCCGTTTATGCCGGGTGAGCTGACGGCTGTGGAGACAGCCGTTCTGCTGCTCACCCCACTGCTGGGCCTCGTGGCCTGGCTTCTTCTAAATTATCTAAGGAAACGGAGCCGACTCCACGCCACCGTGGGCATTTTGCGCTACCTTCCGGTGAAATCAGTACCGGGCCGAGGGACGGGCAGGCTGGTTCCGGCGACACAGGACGCCGCGGCGGGAACGAAAGCGCCTTCGGTGGAGGAAGCGTCGGTGGAGATACTGAAGCGCCGCGTGGAGGTCATGGACCGGTTGGGCCGGCTCATGGTGGAAGCGCGCGACTCCTCGGACGTGCGCCAGCAGATCGTGCTGGCCTTCGTAGAAGGGCTGAACTGTCGTCGGGGAAGCTTATGGGAGCTTACCAAGGCGGGAAGCTATTTCTTGGCGACTTCCGAGGTCCGACCGCCCGAGGGGGCCGGGGCCTCCGTGGTGGGCAGCCAGATGGGTCTGAAGGGAGAGCCGCTGCTGGAGCGGCTCGCCTCCCGGGCCGTGCCCATGCTGATCGACGAGGGCGATCCTGAAGTCATCGGCGCGTTAGTGGGCGACCCCGACCTCGGCAGCTACGATCGGCACTCCGTGATGCTGGTGCCGCTGCTCCACTTCAACCGCGTCATCGGGCTCCTCGCACTCGACGACCCGATCGGGCGCGGGTCCTTCCAACGCGAGGACGTGGAGGTGGCGCGGTCGGCGGCCACATACTCGGCCCTTGTGCTCGAGAACCTGCGAGTTCGTATCGCCGATCAAGAGCGCGGAGGCCGCATGACGGCGCTGGCGCGGCTGGCCGCGACGCTGACGACCCGTCATGATCTGGATGAGGTCTTGCCGGAGATCGTCCACCAGGGCAGGGCTTTAGTCCACAGCGCGACGTGCGCCCTGCTCTTGGTGGAGGACGACGGGTCCCTGCGCCTGGCCGCCCAGGTCGGGTTGGACGAGGAGCAGGGTGAGATCCGCCTCCCGCTGTCGGAGCCGGCCGTCGCGGCCTTTATCCAGCGGGACGCGCCTTTGATCGTCGAAGATATCGATCGGGACCGGCCCGAGCTGCGCGCATTGGCGGTTCGCCCGGATATCAAATCGGTCCAGGTGTTTCCGCTGCGAGTCGCCACCACCGTGATCGGCGTGCTTGCCCTCGGCTATATGCACGCACACTGGCCGGACCGAGCGGAGATCAACTTGGCTGAGACCCTGGCCAGTGTGGCCGCGGGCGCTATCCACAACGCGCGAGCCTTCGAGCTGGAGATCGAGCAGCGGGATCTGCTGCGCACCGTGGCTGAGATCAGCCGGCGGGTAAGCGGAATATTGGATGCGAAATGGATGCTGCTGGAGGTGTGCAACCTGCTGGGAAGGGAACTGGAACACGATTACGTTCACGCCTTCCTGGTCAAGGAAAATGGGACCCAACTGGTGTACGCCGCGGGGACCGGTGAAATCGGCCACATCCTCGCCGAGAGGGAAATCCGCCTGCCGGTGGATGACAGCTCGGTGCTCGGCCAGGCCGTCAAGGCCGCCTCTATCCGTCGTGAAGGCGCCGCTCTGGGCTCGACGTTCCGGGTTTCCGAAGTCGGCCTCGACGACCCGGTCTCCGAGCTCGCGCTGCCGATCGTGGCCCACAATCACGTCATCGGTGTGCTCGACGTTCAATCCAAGAATCGGGACGCGTTTGGCCCCGAGGATGAAAAACTGCTCAAGATCGTCGCCGATCAGGTGTCCGTGGCTCTCGACAACGCCCGCCACCACGCCGAGGTGCAGGCCCAGGCGCGCCTTGACAGCCTGACACAGGTCTTGAACCACGGCACCTTCGTCTCGACAGTCCACATGCTGGTCGACCGCTGCCGGGAGGATGAGACGCCGCTGTCGTTGATCATGCTCGACGTCGACATGTTCAAAGAGTACAACGACCGCTTTGGCCATGTGGCCGGTGACGCGGCGTTGAAGACCACGGTGCAGGCCATTCGGGCCAACATTAAGAGCCGGGACGCGGTCGGTCGGTGGGGCGGGGAAGAGTTTGGGATCGCGCTGATCGGCGCCGACAGGCAGCAGGCTTTGGGCGTCGCGGAACGCATCAGTCAGACTCTGAATTCCCTGGTCCCTGTGGACCGACTCGGCCGGGAGATGCCGTCCCCCAGTGTGAGCCAGGGCGTCGCGACCCTGGGCGTCGACGCATATGACGCCGATGAGCTCGTCGATGTGGCCGACCAGGCCCTCTACCGGGCCAAGGACGCCGGCCGTGACCAGGTGCGCGCCGCGGGCGAGCATTGATGCGGTTCGACGCATTCACGATCTTCCCCGAGGTCATGCGACCATACATTGAGGTCAGCGTGCTGGGCAGGGCGCGTCAATCGGGGCTGGTGGAGGTGCGGCTGCACGATCTGCGCGATTACACGCAGGATCGACACCGCACGACCGATGACGTGCCATATGGCGGGGGAGGCGGCATGGTGATGAAGCCCGAGCCGATCTTCGAATCCGTCGAGAGTGTCTTGGGCGAGGAGCTGGAGACGACGCCGGTGATCCTGCTCACGCCGCAGGGCCGCGTCTTCGACCAGCGCGCTGCGCGCGAGCTCGCCGGCCACGAGCGGCTGGCGCTCATCTGTGGTCGTTACGAAGGGGTTGACGAGCGGGTGCGACAGCATCTGGCCACCGACGAGATCTCGATCGGGGACTATGTGCTCAGCGGAGGGGAGCTGCCGGCTTTGGTCGTGCTCGATTCCGTCGCCCGGCTGCTCCCGGGCTTCCTCGGCGACGAGGCCGCCGCCCAACACGATTCGCACAACAGATCGCTGCTGGAGCATCCACATTACACACGGCCGGCCGACTTCCGAGGCTGGCGGGTCCCCGAGATTTTGAGATCCGGTGATCACGGACGCATCAAGGAATGGCGCAGGAGAGAATCGCTCAAGCGAACGCTGCACCGCCGGCCCGATCTTCTGGCCGAAGCCGAGCTCAGTGAAGAGGAGCGGGCCTGGCTGGAACGGTCGCGTTCGGAAGGCCCCGAAGGTGATGGATGAGCCTGGGCCGGGCTCGAACTCGACCGAACATTCCGGTTGGAGGCTGCCGGGCTTTGGCACTCGCGGCCGTGATAGTACTCTCCGCCTGCGCCCGGGCGCCGGAAGTCGAACTCCCGCCGACGCCCACCGAGCGGGCGGGCCGTGAGGCGACTCCCACACCCACCGCCACGCCGGCGCCGCCGGACACCGTGATCGTCTGTCTCGCGCAGGAGCCCCAATCCCTGTACCTGTACGCGGACACCAACCGGGCCGCCGACTCGGTCCTGAGCGTGATCTACGACGGCCCCGTGGACCTTCGCGGCTACTCGTATCGACCGGTCGTTCTCGAAAGGATTCCCAGCCTCGAGAATGGGGATGCCGTGATCGAAACCGTGACAGTGGCCTCGGGTGATGTCTACCTGAACCCGGAAACGCTTGAGCCTGAAACCCTGCAGCTGGGCAAGCCGTATGCGCCGGCCGGCTGCCGCGGCCCGGAGTGCATCACGACCTACAACGGCGGGTCCGTCCAAGTCGACCGGATGCGCGTCACCTTTCGACTGCGGCCGGGCAGCGTCTGGTCCGACGGCGAGCCGCTTCAGGCCTCGGACTCGGTGTTCTCCTATGAGATCGACGGCCATCCGGACACGCCCACTCCAAAGTACCTGTACGCCAGGACGCTCTCGTACCGAGCCGTGGATCCCCTCACCGCCGAATGGGTCGGCATCCCCGGCTTTATGGACTCCGATTTCGGATCTAATTTCTGGACTCCGCTGCCCGAGCACGTGCTGAGGCAGTTCTCTCCGGCCCAGCTGATCGAGGTCGAAGCAGCCGCTCGCCGCCCGCTGGGCTGGGGTCCTTATCAGCTGACGGACTGGCAGGCGGGAACCGAGATCCGGTTGGAGCGAAATCCGCACTACCCGACGGATGAGGGCGGTCCCGCATTCGAGAGCCTCGTGTTTCGTTTCCCGGATGAGGCCTCGTCGCCGTTGGACCAGCTGCAAACCGGCGAGTGCGACGTCGTGGACGAGGCGCTGGTTCCATTGGATGACGTACGCAGCCTGGAATCGCGGGCGGAAGCGAGCGGGTTCAGTCTCGCTGGCGGACCGGGGCCGATCGTTGAGCGCATGGACTTTAATGTGCGCCCGGTCGAGGCAGGGGACGGCCAAGGGTTGTTCGCCGATGTGCGCACCCGACAGGCCATCGCAGCCTGCATCGATCGGCCCGGCGTGGCCGAAGAAGTGTACGGCCCGGATGTCTCCGTGCCGGACACGTTCCTGCCGGTCGGCCACCCGCTCTATGGGGCGAGTGCTGAACCTGCCCCTTACGATCCGGAGCGGGCTGTTGCCCTTTTAGATGAGGCGGGCTGGCGGCTGCCGGATGCAGGGGCGGAGGTGCGCGCCGCGGTCGGGGTTGAAGGGGTGGCCGATGGGACCCGCCTGGCGTTTGACCTGTTGGTCCTCCAGGGGGACAATCCCGAGGCCTTCGGCCAAGCCGTCTCTCAGGACCTGGGGGAGTGTGGGATTGAGGCCAGGCCGCAGGCGTTATCCTCGGAGCAGTTGTTTGCCGGCTGGCCGGACGGGCCCGCGTTCGGGCGTCGCTTCTCGGCTGTGATCTGGGCCTGGCCCGCGTTCGCCACCCCCGCCTGCGAAATGTTCGCCGGCTGGGAGATCCCATCCGAAGACACACCGTTGGGCGTCAACGCCTCAGGCTTCGAGGACGAGGAATACGATACGGGCTGCCGCTCGCTGCTGATCAGCCCCGCGGGCAGCGGCGCATTCGCCGAGGCGGCTGAAAGGGTGCAGACGCGCTTTATCGAACGCGTACCCAGCGTGCCGCTTGTGCAACGGCCGCGGCTTGCCGCCCACGCGGACTGGTTGTGCGGCTTTCAGCTGGATCCGAGTGTGGCTACAATGCTGTGGAACGTGGAGGCGTGGAGGCCCTGTCCGCCGTAAACTTGGACGAGGGGTGGGAATTTTGAACCTAAAGGTCCGCCTGTCCGTATTTTAATGACAGAGAGACGTTGCTAGGGAGATTGTGCGAAAGCCGACGGATCGAGAATTGATCGGGAGACTTCAAAGGGGAGACCTCGAGGCGCTGGGGGAGCTGTACGACCGTCACCACAAGAAAGTCTTCCGCACGGCGTTGGGTATCACCAACGATTGGGACGCGGCATCCGATTTGTTGCAGGATGTGTTTTTGCGCGTCAACCGCTTCGCCGGCCACATCGACCCTGAACGGCCCCTCGAGCCGTGGCTGTACAGGGTCACCGCCAATCTCTCTTATACGTGGCTGAAGCGGGAGAAGCGCTGGTACAGATACCTTTTTGAATTCGGTGAGTGGTTCCATCGGGATGGGCGACCCGGACCTCAGCGCCAGCTGGAGTTGGACGAGCAAGCCGTCCGAGTGCGAGAGGCGGTTAGCTCGTTGCCTTTTTCACAGCGAATCGTGGTGGTCTTGTTCTACCTGAACGATCTACCGGTGGAAAAAATCGCGGAAATCCTTGAAATTCCCGAGGGGACCGTGAAGTCCCGGCTGCACTACGCTCGTAATACGTTGCGGAAGAGGCTCCTCCTGATGGAGGACCCCATGCCGCATGTGAAATATGAGTTCTCATAAGCGAACGTCCGAGGCACTTTATGGCTGATGAATTAGGCTTTTTGATCGACCAAGCATACCGCTGCAAGGTGCCGTCCGAAACCGTGCGCCGCAACCTGATGGATCAGGCGAGGAGCCTTCTCAAGCACGCGCTGATGCACCATTTTAGTTCCCGTCAGCTCCGCTCAAGCAGGAAAGCGAACAGGACGAGACGGCTGGGGGTGGGTCGAAAACTCACCAGCGCGGACTACATGTCACCATTTCACTTGGGCCCGCTGGGCTGCAGAATGTGAGGCCGTTTCTGGTAAAATGATGTACTGCGCATAGCCTCACCTAGAATTTGGGAGATCTCCCAGCGAGGATCATCCGCTCGAAATCGTCTGAAATGGCTTCGGCTGCTGCCATGGCGATGACCGGGTGGGTGGAACAGAGGCGGTACATCAGGCACAGTGAGCAAACCCTGCTGGATCTGAAGGAGAGGAAGAAAGCACCTTGAGTCAGCCGATCTTGGAAGTCAAAAACCTTCGAACGAGCTTTCGGACCGATGACGGCGTCGTTAAAGCGGTGAACGGCATCTCCTACAGCGTTGAAGAGGGGGAAACGATCGGAATCGTCGGTGAGAGCGGATGCGGAAAGAGCGTGTCCGTTCTTTCGGTGATGAGACTTCTGCGCGAGCCGCCGGCCAAGATCGAAGGCAGCGTGATGTTTGAAGGTAAGAACCTCCTCGAGCTCGGCCAAAAGGAAATGCGCGAGATCCGGGGCAGCAAGATCGCGATGGTCTTCCAGGACCCGATGACCTCGCTCAATCCGGTTCTGACCATCGGCGATCAGCTGATCGAGCCGCTCCAGATCCACTTGGGGATGAACAAACAGGAAGCGCGGGAACGGGCCGTCGACCTGCTGCATCTGGTCGGTATCCCGCAGGCCAAGGATCGCCTTGATGATTACCCCCATCAGTTCTCAGGAGGAATGCGTCAGAGGGCCATGATCGCCATGGCGCTGACCTGTAACCCCAGCTTGCTGATCGCTGACGAGCCCACCACGGCCTTGGATGTGACCATCCAGGCTCAAATCGTCGAGTTAGTCAACCGGCTGAGTGATCAGATGGGGATGTCCCTCATCTGGATCACGCACGATTTGGGGGTTGTGGCCGGGATCGCGGATCGCGTCTTGGTCATGTACGCCGGCTACATCGTGGAAGAGGCTAGCGTGGACGACCTGTATGGCGACGCGCTCCATCCGTACACCCACCTGCTCCTGCGGTCGTTGCCGCGCATGGACGAGCCGCCCGGTCGGGAGCTCGCCTCTATTGAGGGGCTTCCGCCGGATCTCATTGATCTGCCCCCGGCCTGTCCGTTCACCGAACGGTGTCCCTACGTAACGGACGTATGCCGCCTGCATAATCCACCTTTGTATGAGCTCGCGCCCAATCACAAGGCTGCGTGTTGGGTTGATTTCAAGTCCGGAGATAGTGAAGTGCGCGAAGACATGCTCGCCGACTACATGGCCAGCGCCGGGGCGGTGGCGTAATCCCAATGGCCACTCAAAACAACGTCCTGGTAAGTGTGAAGAACCTTAAGAAGTACTTCCCGATCACGCGCGGCATCTTGCAGCGCCAGGTCGGGGCGGTCAAGGCCGTCGATGGCGTCAGCTTCGACATCAAACGGGGTGAGACGCTGGGGCTGGTGGGCGAAAGCGGCTGCGGAAAATCCACGACCGGCCGGACGATCGTCCAG
>CAZFCJ010000055.1:21395-23651 GCA_964517315.1 uncultured Anaerolineaceae bacterium
CCAGCTCTACGACAAGACGGAAGGCGAGGTCTTTTTTCGCGGCATTGAACTCAGCGAGGCGAGCGGCGACGAAATGCGCCGCTTGCGCCGCAATGTGCAGATCATCTTTCAGGACCCGTATGCCTCATTGAACCCGCGCATGACCGTCGGCTCGATTATCGGCGAGCCGATGGAGGTGCACAGGATCGGTACGCGCAAGGAACGGCAGGAAAGGGTTCGGGAGCTGCTCAAAGTGGTAGGCCTGAACCCGTACTTCATCAACCGCTATCCACATGAGTTCTCGGGCGGCCAGCGTCAGCGCATCGGGATCGCCCGGGCGCTGGCACTGGAGCCCGAATTCATCGTCTGTGACGAGCCAATTTCGGCGCTCGACGTCTCGATTCAGGCCCAGGTCGTCAACTTGCTCCAGGAACTGCAAGAGGAGATGGGCCTGACTTACCTCTTCATCGCCCATGACCTGAGCATGGTGCGCCATATTTCCGATCGGGTGGCGGTGATGTATCTGGGCAAGCTCATGGAGCTTGCGCCGCGCGACGAGCTCTACGAGAACCCGCTGCATCCGTACACGCAGGCGTTGATGTCGGCGGTGCCGATCCCCGATCCGTCCAAAGAGCGCAGGCGGCAGCGGATCATCCTGGAAGGGGACGTTCCCAGCCCGGCCAATCCGCCGTCAGGCTGTCCATTCCACACCCGCTGTCCGCTGGCGGTTGAAATGTGCAAGAACGTGACTCCGGAGTGGCGCGAAGTTTCGCCGGACCATTGGGTGTACTGTCATCTTGTATAATCCGGGAACACCCGGACTTTTCTCGATAGATTTGTCGGTGTCCATCTCGGCGAGGTATGAGAAACCACATTGTATCCGGATAGAGGGGAGGTGATGCCGCGGCTTCAACGAAACCCTGTACATCCTGTAGCAACTATGTGACGAAACATTCCTTTTGGAAGGAGAAGAGAACGCCATGATCACTAAGAGATTGGGATTGGTGTTCGGTGTATTGGTTACCGCCAGTCTGATCCTCGCGGCGTGTGCACCTGCCGGTGTTGAAACCGTCGTGGTGACCGAGGTCGTGGAGGGTGAAGTGGTGGAGCGAGTCGTGACCGCCACCGCGCCGGCCACGGAAGAGCCGACACCGATTCCGCCTCCCGAGATGGGCTCCCCGCCCGGTACGTTCGTCTTTGCGACGATCGGCGAGCAGGAGACCCTCGACCCCGCCTATCACTACGATACGGCGAGCGCCACGGTCATCTTCAACGTGTATGACCCGCTGATCTTCTACGACCGCGAGGCGATCGACGAGTTCGTGCCCGCGCTGGCCACGGACTGGGAGGTCTCCGATGACGGGACCACCTACACGTACACGCTCCGCGAGGGTGTCACGTTCCATCAAGGCGGCACACTCGAAGCGCACGACGCGGCTTACGCGGCCTGGCGCGGCATGCTCCAGGATCGCGCCGGCGGCCCGCAGTGGCTGATCATCGAGCCTCTGCTCGGCGCCCACACCCTCGACGGCTTCGCCGAAGAGGTCGCAGGGGCCGGGGTGGCCGACCTGAGCGACTCCCAGGCCGTGCAGGTTTGCGAGGCGGTCAAGGAATCCGTGACCTTCGACGATGAGGCCGGTACGGTGAGCTACCATCTCGTCGAGCCGGCCGGGTTCTGGCAGCAGATCGTAGCCTCCTCCTGGCTGGTTCCGCTCGATCAAGAGTGGATAGCCGACAACGGCGGCTGGGACGGCAGCTGTGAGACCTGGACCGACTACTACGATCCCTCCGCGGAGGAGACGATCCTGTTCGAACAGATGAACGGGACCGGTCCCTTCATGCTGGAGGACTGGGTCCATGGCGAAGAGACGGTCCTGGCTCGCTATGAGGACTACTATCGCACCGAGCCCATCTGGGAAGGCGGGCCGAGCGGCCCTGCCGAGCTCGAGCGCGCCGTGATCCGCACGGTCGATGAGTGGGGTACCCGCTTCGCCATGCTGCAGGCCGGCGACGTGGACAACGCCTACGTGCCGCGCCAGTTCGTCAGCCAGGTTGACCCGTTGGTGAAGGAAGACTGCGATCCCTTCACAGGTGAATGTGAAGAGGTCAACGCCGACGGCATCCTGCGCCGCTACACTAATCTGCCGCAAACCTCCTCCGCCGATGGGTTCTTCACCTTCGAGGTCAACACCGAAGGCGGCAACAACTACATCGGCAGCGGTGAGCTGGACGGCCAGGGCATCCCGGCCGACTTCTTCTCGGACGTCCACATCCGCA
>CAZFCJ010000056.1:0-23359 GCA_964517315.1 uncultured Anaerolineaceae bacterium
ATGCCTTTACTGCTCTCGTGAAACTATGAAGCGTTGCATCTGCTACATCTCTATCTGATACCTTGGCGAGGGATCCGCGAACATGCTTGGAGGTAACTTTGTCGGGGTCATCTACCTCTAGCCAGTCTACAAACTCACCTAGCTTTTGTTCGTAATATTCGATGGTTCGGGGCGACCTTCTAGCCGCTTGTTTTGAGAGGATGAAATCCTCGAGTACCTCAGAAATCCTCTGCTCACTCGAGGGTAATAGCTGCCAGTTGGACATAGAAACACCCCTGTATCTAGGGTCTATGCCTGCCCGGAGTGGGCTTGGCCCATATATGGGTTTATGGAAATATTCGGGAGGATTCAAAGTCCGTCGCTCTCATCCGTTGAGCTACGGGCGGATCAAACGCATTCTACCCCGGGCGCACCAGAACCGTACAGGCGTCGGCCACGGTCGTGGCCACTTTGCGAGGAATGCGGTGAGCGGCTCGATCCTCGCCCCGGGTTTGCAGCGGAAAGAAGTGACGTTCTTCACAAATCCGGCGGCGTTCGTCACCGGTCCAAGATGGATGTTTCTCGGTAAACTGAGGGCGAATCTGATTCCGGCGAGGGCGAGCGATCCCTCGCTTTCTAACCGCGGTCCGGGACCGCTTTGGAAGCAGCAAACGACGAGCTCGACTGGAATGGTGATGCTTTCCGTCGCCGTCCGGCTCGAAGGGGGGAGAACCCATGATCACGACAGGTGTGGGCACCGTCGCGCTGGCCGCGGCGCTGACCGCGCTGGCCACCGGACTCGGTGCCGTTCCATTCCTTCTCGCCGAGGGCCTCAGCCGACGTTGGCTGTCTCTGGCCAACGCGGTCGCCGGCGGCCTGATGCTTGGCGCGAGCCACGGGCTGATCCAGGAGGGGTTCGTCTACAGCGACTACCGCACCATCGCAGGGGTGCTGGTGGGAGTGGGGTTCATCGCAGCGGCGGAGAAGCTGCTGGGTGGCCAGCGCGGTTTCCATGTGGGAGAGCTGCGCGGCGCCGACGCGCTCAAAATGCTGATGGTTGTGGGCGTAATGACCGTTCATTCCTTCGCCGAAGGGGTCGGCGTCGGCGTGTCGTTCGGCGGCGGAGCGGACCTGGGGGGCCTCATCACCGTCGCCATCGCGGTGCACAACATCCCCGAAGGTCTGGCCATCAGCCTCGTGCTCGTACCGCGGGGCACGTCCGCGTGGCGCGCCGCCGGTTGGAGCGTCTTCTCGAGCGTGCCGCAGCCGTTGATGGCCGTCCCCGCCTACCTGCTCGTGACGATCTTTCGACCGTTCCTGCCGTTCGGCCTCGGCCTGGCCGGTGGGGCCATGATCTGGATGGTGGTCGCCGAGCTGATCCCGGACGCGCTCGAAGAGAGCTCGGCCGCGCTGGTGGCCACCGTGCTCAGCGTGGCGTTCGGGGCG
Source organism: uncultured Anaerolineaceae bacterium (assembly GCA_964517315.1). GTDB lineage: Bacteria > Chloroflexota > Anaerolineae > Anaerolineales > E44-bin32 > DASWJQ01. Next base: position 1,426 of record CAZFCJ010000056.1, read on the forward strand.
ATGCTGACCTTCCAATCCTTACTGTAGACCTGCGGCCGCATTCTTCCAACCCACCCGTCCTTTCCAATGCGGGGCCATGCCGGCGCCGCGGCCGGGCAAGTGTCCGGCGCTGTGCGCCCGACGACGAGCGGCAATAGACACGCGGCCCCACCGGTCAACACTCCCAGCGCTGCGACCTCTCCGACCGTCTCCAGCGCCCTGGACGAAACGAACGGAGGGGGGGCTCCCCCGCCCGCCCGTCGCGTAACGGACGCACTAGCATAGGAGCCGGTGCTCCGGAGGAGGGTGACAGGGGCCAGGCGTCGGGTACGAATCCATGACGTAAGCTGTAGGGTCTATGTAAGCCGGTTTAACGGCGAGGTGCAGTAGGGTGGAATAGAGGACATCCCACTTCAGGAGCCCGCATGCCGCTCTGGATCCGTCAGTTGCTCAGCGCGTTGGTCGAGCCTACCCTCTGGGTTCTGCTGCCGATACTGGGTTTTCAGCTGCTGGCGGATCGTTACGATCGCAGTAGGGCGCCGGAGTCGAAGCAGAATACGCGCCGGCGCTGACCCCCGCCGGTTCGAAGTCCACCGCACCCCAATTTATGACAACCTGAGGACTTTGGGTCGAACTATTCGGCCATGCCCACCGAGGGAGGGCGCAGCTTGAGGTACGCAGGCTCGTGGCGGATCTGAATGGCCGACCCGGCGTGCTGAATCGTGTGGCCGAACAATCCGCCGCGGATCCCCACCGTGGTTGCTCCATCCAGTGATATTGCCCCCTCCGGCGCGAAGATCGTTCCGGCCCACGCGTGTCGGCTGCCGGCCAGTCGGATAACGGGTGCGCTGCAGCGGGCCCGGCCGGCCCGTTCCATGGCGCTGAACAGAAGCAGTCCATCCATGTACGGGAAAAGGTTGTGCTCGTTGCCGCTGAGCGAAATCTGGCCGCGTGCCACAAGGCTTACCCCCTCGCCGATCAACGGGCTGGACCGGATGTCAATGTCGCCGGCGGCGTAGTAAAGTCCAGGTGCAAGATGACCGGTCCCGGTGTCAAGACGGCCGCGGTCCGCCAACCAGCGGGCGTCGATGGACCCGGAACTGGAGGTGTAGCGTCCCTCAGCGGCGGCCAGAGCTGCCGCCGCGCCGCCTGGCGCGTAGTCCTGCAGCTTGTAATCCAGCGGAAGGGGCTGGCGGTCGACCTGATGGGGGTTGTCAGGGGGTCCAGGGACGAAGTCAACCCGGTCTTCCGGAGCCTCGATGCCCTGCACAAACGTTACGGCCCCCTCAATCCGGTTCATGCCTCCCGCAATCCGCAGGTCACGGTTGGTATGCACGCCGCCTTCCACAACTGCGTTGCTGCCGGACCACTCGACGGTGTTCTGGCAGCTCGCTGAATTGCCGAACAGCGCGGCGCTGCTCCCGACGCGGTGGAACTGACAGAACGCCGTCGCGTGAGCGGTCGTTTCAAGCGGACCTGCATAGAACAAGCGGATCAGTGAGCCGATCGTGCGCACCCGCACCGAGACGGCGATGTAGTCGGGATCCCCCTGGTGGGGTCCGGCGGCCGGGGGGTGGTTCACGATCACAGCCGAGGGTTCGGCCGCGATGTCGACACCGTTGTCGGCGGCCCGCTGGAGCGCAGGATCGACCGGATTGCGCCCGTCACACAGCGCCAATGCGCCGGCCAATGCGGCTCCATCGGCCGCGCCCTGGGCCGTGCGCCGGTCGATGAACACCCGCATACCGTCCACGCTGAAGGCGGCGATGAACAGGAAGAGCAGGATGAGCAGCAGAAGGATGATGCTCGTCTGTCCGGACTCGTCGGGCCGGAACTCCAAATCGAGCCTTGTTCGCAAGCCTCCGCCTCGCGGTGTCCGTACGGGAGAGGGTCTAAGTCAACGATGATGCCTGCCTTCACCTCAGTCTAGCGGAGGTGAAGCGGGGGTCAGCTTGCGACCGACCTACAAACCTGGACTTTAAAGGCCGTCTGACAACTCATCCATGACCGGCCGCTTGCTGCGAAGGCTGACACTACGATAGGTGCGGAATTTCGGCCTTGGGTGGACAAACGCGATTCGGGCGCTTAGACTTCGTGGGGGAGGAGGGTTGAATGACGGACAGGATACCGAAAGTACCTTCGGAGAACTGGCTCCTCGGTGATCTGCGCGCCTTTCAGCAGCGCCCGCTCGAAACCATCGAGCGCGCCCGAGCGTACGGCGACCTGGTTCGATGGCGCTTCGGGCCGTTCTGGTTCAATCAGGCCAATCATCCCGACCTGGTGCACGAAATTCTGGTCACCCGGGCGGACTCGTTCGGCAAGACCGCCCGCAACAGAGAGGTGTTCGGCCAAGTCCTCGGTGAGGGTCTGCTGGTGAGCGGGGGCGATTACTGGCGCCGCCAGCGCCGCTTGGTCCAACCCGCGTTCCACCGCAAGCGGATCGAATCGTATGGGGATGTCATGGTCGAGTACACGCAGCGGATGCTGGACCGTTGGCAGGAGGGCGCCGAAATTGATCTGGGGCGGGAGATGATGCAGCTCACGCTGGGGATCGTGTCGAAGACATTGTTTGATGCGGAATTGGAGGATGAGGTCTACCAGCGCGTCGACCGGGCGATGGGGGTCGTGCTGGAGAAGGCCAACGATCGCTTCAGCCGGGTATTCGCTCTCCCCCCCTGGCTGCCGATCCCCAGCCACCGCGCCGCCCAGCGCGCAGTTCGCGAGCTCGATGAGATCCTCATGCAGATTATCGAGGAGCGGCGCCGGCAGGGGAGGGACGCCGGCGATCTGCTTTCCATGCTGTTGCTGGCCCAATCGCAAGGCGACGGAATGAGCGACCGCCAGGTGCGCGACGAGGCGATGACCCTGTTTCTGGCTGGCCATGAGACCACGGCCAACGCGCTGACCTGGACGTGGACGCTGCTGGCCCGGCACCCGGATGTGGAGGCCCGACTGCGCCGCGAGGTTCACAGGACGCTCGCTGGGAGGCCGCCGACCGTCGAGGACCTCGAGGCGCTGGAGTACACGGATGGGGTGATACAGGAGTCTATGCGCCTGTATCCGCCGGCGTGGATCATCGCCCGCCAGGCGCGCGAGCCGGTGCAGATCGGCCGCTATGAGCTGGACGAGGGTTCGATCGTGTTCATCAGCCAATGGGGGCTGCACCGCGACGAGCGCTTCTTCGAATCCGCCTCCAGGTTCCGCCCAGGACGGTTCTCGCCCGACAACGACGAAATCCCCCGCTACGCGTATATCCCGTTTGGTGGAGGGCCCCGCGTCTGCATCGGAAATAATTTCGCGCTGATGGAAGCCCGCCTCGTTCTGGCGACCATGATCCAGTCGGTCAGACTGGAGATGGAACCGGATCAGGATCTGACTCCGGAGCCTCAGGTCACGCTGCGTCCTCGCCACCGCATCCGCATGCGAGTGCGCCGGGATCATCCTGCTTTGGAGCCCGCCTAACTCCCCCCCAATCCGCCCTAGATCGCGAGGCAATGCCCGTGTCCGAACCCGCCGCCACAACCGCATCCCGACCGCCGTCCGGGACGGTATCGTTGGGGCGCATCTTCCGCGCCTGGTGGCCGCTGGCGGCCAGTTGGCTTCTGATGGCGGTCGAACTCCCGCTCGTAAGCGCCGTCGTGGCGAGACTGCCGACCCCCGAGATCAGTCTGGCGGCGTGGGGTGGCGTGATCTTTCCGATCGCTCTTTTGATCGAGTCGCCAATCATTATGCTGCTTGCGGCGTCGACCGCGCTGAGCCGCAACGAGCAGAACTTCCGCAAGGTTCGCCGCTTCATGATGTGGACCGGCGGCGCGTTAACAGCGCTGCACGTGGCGGTGGCGTTCACGCCCCTTTATGACTTCGTCGTGGGCGGCATCATCGGTGCGCCGCCCGAGATCCACGGCCCGGCCCGAATCGGGCTGCAGCTTATGACGCCGTGGACCTGGTCGATCGCCTACCGTCGCTTCCACCAGGGGCTGCTGATCCGGTTCGATCATTCGGATGCTGTCGGCATCGGAACGGCCGTGCGTCTCACGGCCGACGCCAGCGTCCTGGGTGCCGGGCTGCTGATCGGCACGGTTCCCGGGGTCGTGGTGGCCGGCGTGGCGGTGGCGAGCGGCGTGATCGCCGAGGCCGCCTACGCGGGTTTCAGGGCGCGGCCGGTGATCCGGCATGAACTCCCGGAGGAGCCGCCTCCGGACGAGCCGCTCACTCTGCCCGATTTCCTCTCCTTTTACACGCCGCTGGCGCTGACTTCTCTTCTGACATTGCTGATCCAACCCATGGGCAGTGCTGCGCTCAGCCGCATGCCCGACGCGCTGGCCTCGCTGGCGGTATGGCCGGTTATCAACGGACTGGTGTTCATGACCCGCAGTATGGGTATGGCTTACAACGAGGTGGTGGTGGCGATGTTGGACGAGCGCGGCTCGGTCGAGAACCTCAGGCGCTTTACATTGATCCTCTCAGGAGCGACGACCGCGCTGCTCGTGTTGATTGCCGCGACGCCGCTGTCGGAATTTTGGTTTGGCGTGATTTCCGGATTGCCGCCGCATCTGGCCGAGCTGGGCACACGGGCGCTGTGGTACGCGCTGCCGATGCCGGGACTCGTCGTCTTTCACAGCTGGTATCAGGGTGCGCTGGTCAACAGCCGGCGCACTCGCGCCGTGACCGAATCCGTCGGATTGGGGCTGCTGATCAGCGGGCTGGTGCTCGCGTGGGGCGTCGCGGCGCAGACGACGGTTGGACTGTTCGTGGTCTGGCTGGCGTTCGACGCCGGCGCCGCGGTGCGGATGGGTTGGTTGTGGCTGCGCAGCCGGGCGACGATGCGCGCAGTGCGCTCGCGCGACGGCGAGCCCGCGCCGTTGGCGGGGTGGGGGACGGGGAATTGGTAGGACCCACGGGGGAACAATGGGCAAAAAATCTGAACACAGAGCGCCGGGCGAGAATGGCTGCCGGCGTCAAGCCGCGAGCCACGAGCTGCAAACATCTAGCTGATGGGTACCAAGCATCATCGACGTCGATGAACACTGAACCCTTTATGGCGACGTAGCTTGCTGCGACGCCACGAAGTTTGTGGACCGCCCAACCCGAGTTTGCTCAGCCGACGGCCTTCAGCTTACAGATCTTAGCCACCGAACACCCGTGTCTTCTTCCATAGGGGCGAACCTCGTGTTCGCCCCTGGTCTGTTGCCCGGTTCGTCAAGGGAGGCGAGCCTGGACGGCGACCATCTCGCCCAGATAGGAAGAGCGCGTCCGTGCCGCGACGGTGGCATCGCGCAAGCCGAGCCGTGTCAGCCGTCCCAACCACGCCCGCGCGCGGTGTGGATGCGGCACCGCGCCCGTGCCCCGCTCGGCGTTGTACTCGACGATGACCAGCCGACCGCCGGGCCGCACGGATTTCGCGATCCCTGCCAGAACAGAGTCCTTTTCGCGGTCAGGCACAAAGTGGAGCGCGTTCGCAGCCAGCGCTCCGTCCAGGCGGGTCATGGACAGCGGAGCGGTGAAGTCGGCCTGCAGCGCCGCAATACGGCCGCCAAGCCCCCAGCGCCCGATGTTTTGAACGAGGGAGGCGAGCGCGCGTCGATCGCGGTCAAGTCCGATCACCAGAGACTCCGTGCCCAGCAGCGCGGCCAGGACCGCGGTGAACACGCCGTCACCGCAGCCCAGGTCCGCCCAGATGCCGCCGGCCGGAATGTCACATGGGGGGAGCAGCGCCAGCGGCTTGCCGAACCGACGCTTTTGGGCGTTCGGAATGCGGTCGAGGAAAGCAGGCTGCAAGGGTCGGGCGCACCCCTCGTAAAGGTACAGATCGGAACTTGGCTATACTGAAAGACAGCCCGACTTTTCGGTCAGACCAAGAGGGAGTCTATCGCACTATGACCGTGATCCATCGCCAACGAGATCCGGAAGCATTGGCCAACGCGGCCGCGACGTATATCCTGGAGCTGGCGGAGGCGCAACTCGAAGAATCCGAAGGGTTCTCCATCGCACTCGCTGGCGGCACAACTCCGAAGCGTACTTACGAGCTTCTGGGCGACACGTTGGAGACCGAGCTGGATCCGATCGACATCTACGTCTTCTGGAGCGACGAACGCTGCGTGCCGCCCAACGATCCGATGAACAACTACAGGATGGCCCACACGACGTTTCTCTCTCGCGTGCCTATTCCGGACGATCAGATTCATCCGATTCGCTGTGAAGAAGAGGCCAAGGAAGGGGCCGCGGAGTACGAGGGGATCCTGCGGACCCACTTCGCCCCGGCCGACGAACCACAATTTGACCTCGTACTGCTCGGTTTGGGCGAGGACGGACACACCGCTTCCCTGTTCCCGGGTTCGGAATTGCTCGAAGAACAAGAGCGCTGGGTCGCGGCCGAATTCGTCCAGTCGCTGGGAGGATGGCGGGTGACGCTGACCCCGGTCGCCATCAACGCTGCGGCCCACGTGGCGTTTATCGTCGAGGGCAAGCGCAAGGCCGAGGCGGTCCACCGAGTGATCGTCGGCGCCGAAGACCCGGCTTCGTGGCCCGCCCAGCTCGTCGCGCCCGAGGGCGGTCAGCTGCATTGGTTTCTGGACGAGGCGGCGGCGATGATGTTGTGACGAGCAGCGGCAAGCTTCCAGCCATCAAGCACTGAGCTTAACGCCGCTGGCAATCAGCACTTAGCAGTGAGTTATTTGGCCAGGGGTGCTGCCAGCAGCTTGCTTGGCGTCGCCGATTGCAGGTTCGCACTGGAGGCTGGAGCGACACAAATGGGGGATTCGCAGGAAGGATTTAACACGAAGACACAAAGTTCTCTCCTTGTGTTCTTCACGCCCTTTATGGCTACCCGCCCGGATCTCCAATCCCGGATTCCGAGTCCCGAGTCCCCAGCCTCAAGTCAACGAGTTACCAGTTACCCATAGAATTAACAGCAAGACACTAAGACTCAATAGACGCCCTCTGTGTTCTTATAGATATCCCTTCGTGACTCTCGTGTCTTCGTGGTTACCACCCCGATCCCGAATCACGAGTCCCGGATCCCGAGTCCCCAGTCCCTGGTTTGGCCTCTGGCCTATGGCCCCTGGCCGCTGGCTCGGCCCCAGTGGTTGATCGATCAGAATCGACATCTCCCGTGCCCGAATGGCCGCATCAACATACCGAGAGGAATAACACGAAGACACTAAGACACAACTGATCCTTCTTGGTGCTCTTGGTGTCTTTGTGTTAATTGCCCTTCCTGGTGAGCCACCGGGTCACGGATCACCGGTAACGGATTCCGGACCCCCGGTCACCAGGGCGTTCGTCTCACCGGTCGCCGCATCCCGGATAACGGATCCCTAATTCCCCGCCGTGGCCACCGGGAACGGATCGTGCTCGGCTTCATACTGGCGGCGAAATTGCTGCGTGTAGAGGCGGTAGTAGTGACCTTTCGCCCGCAGCAGCTCGGCGTGGCTCCCCATCTCGCTGATTTCTCCGTTCTCGATGACCAGGATCCGATCGGCGCGCTTGATCGTCGAGAGCCTGTGCGCGATGACGAACGCGGTTCTTCCGGACATCAGGGCTTCCATGCCACGCTGGATCAGCGCTTCGGTGAGTGTGTCCACCGAGCTCGTGGCTTCGTCCATGATCAGAAGATCGGGACCGGCCAGCACGGCGCGAGCCAAGCTGATCAGTTGCTTCTGTCCGACCGACAGGTTGTTACCGCTTTCGCCGACGTCGGCGTCGTATCCGCCCGGCAGCCCTTCGATGAATTCGTGCGCCCCGGCGATGCGGGCCGCGGCTTCGACCTCCTCGTCGTCGGCCTGCAATCGGCCGTAGCGCAGGTTGTCGCGCACGGAGCCGGAGAACAGGTGAGGGGTCTGGAGCACGATGCCGATGCGCGACTGGAGAGAGTTCAGGGTGAACTGAGTGTAGTCCTCCCCGCCAAGCCGAATGGTGCCGCTCGTGGGTTGGTAGAAGCGGCACAGCAGGTTGACGATGGTCGATTTTCCACCTCCGGTGGGCCCGACCAATGCGATCGTCTCGCCGGGCTGGACCGTCAGGTTGAAGTCGCGCAGGACGGGCTTGTCGGATTGGTAGGCGAATCCGACCTGGTCGAATTGAATCTCGGCGCGCAGGCTCGGCAGTGGACGGGCGTCGGCGCGGTCGCGGATGTCCACCTCGGCGTCGAGCAGGGAGAACACCCGCTCGGCCGAAGCGATGGCGTGCTGCATTTCGGCGTACACGCGGGCCAGATCCTGGATGGGGAACATCATGAAGGTGATGTAGCCGAGGAAGGCTTGAATACCGCCCACGGTCAGGGCGCCGACCTGCACCTGGAATCCCCCGTACCAAACGATGCTGCCGATGGCCAGCGCACTGATCATCTGCACCGCCGGCAAGAACAGTGCCGAAAGCCAAGCGGCCCGATAGGAGGCCCGGTACATGTCGCCAGCCAGTGCGCCGAATTCGTTTAAATTCTCCCGCTCGCGACCCAACGCCTTGACGACGCGCACACCGGTGATGTTTTCGTTGTAGGCGCCGGTGATGCGGGAATTGAGCTCGCGGGATTTGCGGAACTCGACGAGGATCCGCCTCTTGAACTCGCCCGCCACGATCAAAAGCAGCGGGATGAAAACCAGGATGACCAGCGCCAGCCGCCAGTTGATCAGACTCATGAAGATGAACGCGGTCAAGATGTTGAGGCTGCCCCATGTGATGTCAAGCAAGCCCCAGGTCAAAAGCTGGGCGATACGCTCCGAGTCGGAGGTCACCCGGGCCATGATCCAGCCCACCGGCGTGCGATCGTAGTAGGAGAGCGAAAGCGATTGGAGATGCTCGAACATGCGCTGGCGCAGGTCGAACTGCACCCGCTCCCCTAGCGTGCCGGCCAGATAAATAAACCCGAACACGCCCAACGAGAGCACCAACTGAAGAGAGCCGTAAAGCAGGATGAGGCGCAGCAGCGCCTCAGGGTCGCGTGCGACGAGCCCTTCATCAATGATCCTCTTGCCCAGGAACGTGAAATAGGAGTCCAGGAACGAAACCACAGCTACGGACACCAGAAAACCGACCACCCAGTGCCAGTGCGGTCCGGTCTGCTTCAGGATTCGCAGCAGGGTGCGGCCGTTGAATTCGGCCCCGAACTCCTCCTCCTGGAACTCAACCGTCGACATGTGAAATGTCCTTCTCGAGCTCGGTTTCAACTCGGGCTTGCAGCTCGAATATGCGCCGATACAGTCCGTCTTGACCGAGCAGCTCGCGGTGAGTCCCGCGCTCAACCACCCGACCCTGGTCCAGCACCAGGATCAGGTCGGCCTGCATCACGCTCTGCACCCGGTGGGCGATGATCAGGCTGGTCCGGCCGCGCATCAGCCTCCGCAGGGCGGCGCGGATCTCGGCCTCGGTCTCGGTGTCAACCGAGGAGGTGGCGTCGTCCAAAATGAGGATGTTCGGATCCCGGAGCAGCGTGCGGGCGATCGCCACCCTCTGCTTTTGGCCGCCGGAGAGTGTGACGCCCTTCTCGCCGACCAGCGTGTCATAGCCGTTGGGGAAGGACAGAATGACGTCGTGGATGGCCGCCGAGCGCGCCGCCTCTTCGATACGGTCCTGGGGCACTTCCCCTTCGATCCCGTAGGTGATGTTCTCGCGGATGGACCGTGAGAAAAGGAACGGCTCCTGTTCGACCATCCCGATCACGGTGCGCAGATAGCTGGGGGCGTACTCGTTCAGATCAACGCCGTCTAAGGTGATCCGGCCGGCGGTGTAGTCGTAGAATCGCGGCAGCAGGTTCACCAACGTGGTCTTGCCCGACCCCGTGGATCCAAGCAGTGCAACGGTTTGGCCTGGCGCTGCCCGGAATGTGATTCCTTCAAGCACCGGCGTGTGATCCGGGTAGGCGAAGCCGACGTCCTCGAAAACCAATTCTCCCCGCAGCTCACCCTTTGCACGGGTCAGGCCCTGGTCGATCCGTTCGCGGCCGGCGCGGACAATGTCCATGACCCGGCCGTAGGACACCAGCCCGGTGGACATCTGCACGATTAACCGGCCCATGTTGCGCATCGGCCAAATCAGCCAAATTAAGAGGCCGGCGTAGGCCAGATATGTACCCAGTGTGATTTGGCCGGCGATCGTCAGGCGGCCCGCGATGTAGTAGCCGGTCAGGAGCTGGCCGGCGAGCAGGATGTCGGTCAAGGGCCAAAACAGCGAATGCATGAAAATGAACCGCCGGCCGAGCTGGAATTTCTCCCAGTTCTCATCTTTGAATCTGTCGATCTCGAACCCCTGCCGGGCGAAGGCCTTGACGACCCGCACGCCGGACAGGTTCTCCTGCAACGAGGTTGACAGTGTCGCTTCCTGCTCCTGGTAGGCCTCGTACATTTCGGTCACCCTGCGGAAGAAAAAGAGCGAAATGACGATGACGAAGGGGATAACGATGATGGAGATCGCCGCCAGGCGCAGGTCGAGGGCGGCGAGCGCCCCCAGGTTAACCAGGAATAGCAGCAGGATGCGGCCGGCTCCGATGGCCTGATCGGAGAAGAAGCGGCGGATCGAATCGACGTCTGACGTGGAGCGCGAGATGAGCTCACCCGTCTGGGCCGTGTCATGGTAGGAGAACGGCAGCCGCTGCAGGTGATCGTAGAGGTACGTTCGCAGCCGGAGGGCGAGGCCCTCGGCGGTTTGCGCTGCCAGCCGGCCGCTGGCGTACGTGAACGCCCCCTCGAAGATCGCGACGCCGACGAAGCCCAACGCCAGGAGCGGCAGGGGGAGTGGGCGCTCGGCGCCGACGAGGTAGGTGTCGACGAAGAAGCGCAGCAGCAAGTAGGTGGAGGTTTTGAACAGCGCGGCCAATCCGAGCGCGGCAGTCGCAGCCGCGTAGCGACCTCGGAAGCCGGTCATCAGCTGCCAAAGACCGCGGAACCGGTTGTCTGCGATGGCTCGTTTGACGTCGAAGGTATCGCCGAGCGTGGACACCGAAGAGACCCTTTCGGCGGCTCTGCGGGGGGAGGGGGACGTGGGCGAGCCGCAAACGGCTGATTATACCACTGGGCTCGCCCTGGAACTTCCGGGAAGTCCGGTTGGGATCTCTGGACATTTCTGAGGCCTTGCCCGGACTTCCCGGAAGTTCAGGGAATCAAAAAACCCCCGGTGGATGACCGGGGGCTTCGCGTCGGGATCGGGGCCTAGAAGCGGGCCAACGAGCGCCAGCGGTCGATCTTCTTCTCCGTGTCGCCCCGGGCCTTTTCGAGCAGGGCCTCGAAGGACGGTCGGGCCCAGGACGGGGCTTCGACTTCGTAGTCGAATTCCTCGAGCCCCTCGCGCGGCAGTTCATGGCCCAGAAGGTGCTCGATCTTGGCCACTGCACGCTCGTCCTCAGAGGTGACCAAGGTGATGGCGACTCCCTCGGCGTTCAGCCGGGCAGTGCGGCCGATGCGGTGGACGTAATCCTCCGCGTGCTGAGGTACGTCGTAGTTGACCACGTGCGAGATGTCTTCGATGTCCAGCCCTCGGGCGGCGATGTTCGTCGCCACCAACACGCGCACGCGTCCCTCTTTGAACTTGCCCAGCGCGGACAAGCGGCGTCGCTGGGAGAAATCGCCGTGGATCACGTCCACCGAAACGCCGGCCTCGCGCAGTTTGCGGCCGACCATGTCCGCGGCGACCTTGGTGCGGGTAAAGACCAGCGCGCTGTTCACCCCTTTCTCCTCCAGGATCGCCAGCAGCAGCTCGGTTTTGAGATGCTTGGGGACCGGATACAGCAGTTGGGTGAGCGTTTCGGGCGGGGTTGCGGCCTTGACGTCGATCCAGATCGGATCGCGCAGGAATTCGCCGGCCAGGCCGCGCACGGGAGTGGGCATGGTGGCGGAGAACATCATCGTCTGCCGCTCCTGCGGCATGTCGCCAATGATCTCGCGCATATCCGGCAGGAATCCCATGTCGAGCAGACGGTCCGCCTCGTCCAGGACGAGGATCTTTACGTCGTCGAATCTGACGTTGCCGCGGCGCATGTGGTCCATGAGGCGCCCGGGTGTGGCCACGACGATGTCGACACCCTGCTTGAGCTGTTGGGCCTGCTTGCGAATCGATCCGCCCCCGAAGACCGCGCACACGCCGGCCGGGGTGTGGGTGGCGAATGTCCGGGCTTCGTCGGCGATCTGCAGCGCGAGCTCGCGGGTAGGCGCGAGCACGACCATCTGTGGCTGTCGGGGGCGCGGCTTGGAGCCGACGATCTTCTCCAGGGACGGGAGAATAAACGCCACCGTCTTGCCGGTGCCGGTTTGGGCACAGCCGACGACGTCCTCGCCTTCCAAGAGTGGGGGGATCGCCTCGACCTGGATGGGCGTGGGCGCCTGGAACCCCTCTTCCTCGATGGCCCTCAATAAGGGCTCACTCAATTGAAATTCCGAAAATGACATGGTATTCCTTCTTGTGTTGTCGCACTCAAAAACCGCTCCAATGAAATCCGGGAGCGGCAGGAGGTGCGAACCCAGTATCGAGCCTTATTGTACCGCGGAGGGCCGGATAGGTCAACGAGGTGTGCGCATAGTCGAAGAGAGGTTGCCCGACGGTCAAACGGTTGACTTTTGACCGGTGAAATGGGAAAGCCTGGCCGACGGGGCGGGGGGAAGCGGTCGAATCAACCGATGCTGGCGCCGAGGAATCGGACTGTGCCGGGCCGAATGGGCGTGCGCTATCATAATGATCGAAGGTGCGAGAATCGATCTCCTAGTGTCCAGGAGTGGTCATCGTGAACCCGGTGATTGCGTTGGTTACAAGCCGATTGGGCCCGGTGCTCGGGTTGATGGTGGGGCGGCTGCTGCCGCGAGCCCCTTCGGCCTGGCTGGCAGACCGACTGGCGGCGTGGGCCGCGGCGCAGCCGAGCCACTGGGTCGTACGGGCGGTCCGCTCCAATCAGGCCGTGGTGCGCGGTATGTCGTACGCCGACCCGAAGCTCTCCGAGGCCGTGCTGCGTGTCTTCCAGAATGCCGCCCACGGCTACCTCACTTTTTCCCGGAGGCTGGCCCGGGGGCGGTCCTCGTTGGGCTCGGCCTGCGAGCTTGCTCCCGCCTTCCTCGACGGATGCCGCCGGGCCCGGCAGTCCGGCCGGGGCGTGTTCGTCGTCGGCCCTCACATGGGCAACTTCGACATCAGCCTGGTCGCGCTCCAGCAGGCCGGGGTGAACCCCTTGGTGCTGTCCCACCGAAACCCACGCGGCTCGTACGCCGTGGATAACGCGATTCGGCGCCGCTACGGTGTGGAACTCACTCCGATATCCACCCGCTCGCTGCGCGAGGCGTACCATCGCCTGGCGAGGGGTGGGGCGGTCTTGACCCTCGTCGACAGGCCCGATCCAGCGGCGGACCGGGTCCGGTTTTTTGGCCGCCCCGCTCGACTCCCCTCCGGGCACGTGCGCCTCGCGCTGCGCTCCGGCGCGCTGATCCTGGTGGGGGCCTCGCTTCAGGAGGGCCGGGACCGCTACCGCGTCGAGGCCGGCGAACTCATTGACCCCCGGCAAGCCGCAGGAGCCTCCAAGGATGTAGTGGTCCGCCAAGTCACGCAACAGGTGGTCCACGTCATGGAACGCTTCATCCGCCGCCGGCCGGAGGAGTGGCTGATGTTCCGCCCGGTTTGGCCGCAGACGATCCCCTGAACGGACCTCACAACGCGCTTCGTCCTATCGGGGCGCCGACTGGGTGTGACGGCTTGAGAAAAATCTCACGATTTTGTGCTTTATCGCGCATATTGCGCCTACGTCCCGCAGCCGGCAAACTTCAGCGAGCGGGTGGCGGGTTGGGGCGGCCCACGTTCATGTGTTAGTTTAGGTAGTCGGCCCGCAGAAAATTTGCAGAGTCTGCTGAAGCAGGAGAGAGATGAGCGAACCGGCCACACCCGCCGAGGCGGCGACAGCTTGGCGGCGTACCCTGTACATCGTGTTCACCGCCCAGGTGATGACCGCCGTGGGGTTTTCCAGCGTTTTCCCGTTTCTGCCGCTGTACGTGACCGACCTGGGCTCAGTCTCAGGACTGAGCGTGGAGCTGCTTTCGGGCTTGGTGTTCTCGGCGCAGGCGTTCACGATGATGATTGCCTCGCCGATCTGGGGAGCCCTCGCCGACCGCTGGGGCCGCAAGCTCATGGTGGAGCGGGCGATGTTCGGGGGCGCGGTGATCCTGCTGCTGATGGCGTTCGTCCGCTCGGCGGAGGAGCTCGTGTTCCTGCGCGGCCTCCAGGGAACGGTCACCGGGACGGTGTCGGCGGCCAACGCGCTGGTGGCCTCGGTGGCGCCCCGTCAGCGAACCGGCTTCGCCATGGGAATGCTTCAGGTCGGCCTGGGCGCCGGCCTGGCGCTGGGGCCGCTGATCGGTGGCGTGGTCGCCGACGCCTATGGCTACGGCGCAGCGTTTTTTGTCACCGCGACCCTGCTGCTGGCGGCGGGCTTGCTGGTTTTGGTCGGGGTAGAGGAGGAGTTTGAACCGCCGGAGGGCGAAGGGCTCAGTCCGCTGGCGTTCCGCCGCAAGTGGGTTGAAATTCTGGGCGTTTCCGGGGTGCGCATAACTTATGGGCTGGAGTTCCTCAGCTATCTGGGCCGAATGATGTTAATCCCGATACTACCTTTGTTCGTGGCCCAGGTGCTGCGGTCCGACATCGGCGTGAACACCTTCACGGGGTTGGTCATCGGCGCCGGATCGGTCGCCACGACCCTCACCGCCGTCTACTTGGGCGGTCTGGGCGACCGCATCGGCTACCGGAAGGTGCTGATCGTGGCGGCGTTGGGGGTCGGGGGCGCTTATGGAATCCACACCTTTGCTCAGGACGGGTGGCAGCTGTTGGCGCTTACGGCTGTGGCCGGCGTGGCCTTGGGCGGAGTCCGACCCTCGATCGGCGCGCTGCTGGCCGAGCAATCACAGCGTGGCGATGAGGGCGCGGTGTACGGGCTGGACAACTCGGTGCGGGCGGCGGGGCGGGCGCTGGCTCCGCTCCTGGGTTCGCTGATCGCGGTTTGGTTGGGGATCCGCGCCGCGTTCCCCGCCGCGGCTGTGGTCATGCTGGCCACGGCCTGGGTCGCCTGGCGCAAGCTGCCCGTGAGCAGCCGGGGCGCCGGCGCCGGGGGATGAGCGATGGCGATGGACCTGTACGTCCGCGCCTACGCGGAGCTCAACGACCTCCTCCCGCCCGGGCTGCGTCAGCGCACGTTCTCCAAGCCCTGGCGGTCCCGTCGCTCCGTGAAGGATTTTCTGGAGGCGCTGGGGCTGCCGCACACGGAGATCGGAATGATCCTGGTCGACGGCGAGCCGGTCGAATTCGACCACATCGTCGCACCCGGCGAGCGAATCAGCGTGTTCCCTCCGTTTCGTACGCTGGACCTCCCTGAAGCCGCGGGTCTTACTCCGGAGCTGGAGGGACGGCCGCGCTTCGTTCTGGACACGCATCTCGGGCAGCTCGCCCATTACCTGCGTATGCTGGGTTTCGACAGCCTTTACGCCAATGAGGCCGCGGATGAAGTGCTGGCGCAGCGCTCGAGCGAGGAACGGCGCGTCCTGCTCACCCGCGACCGTGAGCTGCTCAAACGGGGTCGGGTGGAGCACGGCACCTACGTGCGCTCGGCGGAGCCGCGCACGCAGCTGGTGGAAGTGGTTCGCCGCTACGAGCTGCTGCCTCGAATGTCCCCCTTCTCGCGCTGCCTGGACTGCAACGGTGAGCTCGGACCGGCCGGGGCGGACGAGATCGAGGCGCGCGTGCCCCCGGATGCCCGGGAAACGTTCGATCGCTTTCGCAGCTGCCGGGGCTGCGGCAAAGTGTACTGGGCCGGCAGCCACGTGGAGAGGATGGAGCGGCTGATCGACTGGCTGAGGCGGCAGGTTGATCCCTCTGAGCACTGAGATTCTTGGCCTCTCGCCCCTGGCCACTGGCGGCCGGCTATTGGCCATTCGCCGGTGGCCGCTCGTTTGGCCCCGCCGATTGCGGATTCACATACTGGACTGCTCCGACATCAATGGGCGATTAACCGAAGGGATTTAACAGAAAGATACAAAGGGGTGAGCCGCCGGATCACGGATCCCGGGTAACGAATCCCGAGTCCCCAGTCTCCAGTCAACCAGCACAACTGGTGCAAACGGGTCTCCTCAGGTCGCGCGCCTATCCCTGGGGAGGGTCAGCTTGGCCTCGATGAATTCGGAGTGGGTCAGCTTCATCGTCCGTGCGATGCGCCGGATGTCCTCGATCTCCTCATGTGACGCTTCGCCGTCCGCGGCCGCGACGTGAAACAGGGCCTCAAGGAAACCCAAACGCGCCTTGCGGTTGGTGGCCTCATAGAACTCGCGGCTGAGGCGATAGCCGTCGAGTTCATCCGCGATTTCGGTCGCCGCCACGCCTGCCACGAATGCGGCCTGGTCCTCGCCGAGATCCCAGTCCTCGCGTAGCGCGTCCACCATCGCGCCCAGTTCGTCGTCGTCGATCTCTTCATCCACATGGGCCACCCTGGCCATCAAGCCGCCCGCCAGGCACAATCGTCTCAAGACCTCATCAGGGAGCGACAGATCATCGACCTCCTCTTCAGAATGGAGCCGCCGTTGCACCGTGTAGTAGACTTTGTTGCGGACGAAGTCCTCCAGATACGCTTCCCGGTTGGGGAAGCCGCCCGCCGCTTGGCCCCGGCGCCCCAACGCCCCGTCCATCAGCCCACCCAGCGCTTTGACCAGGCCGGTATCGGCCTCTTCGATGAAGTTCTTCACCTGTTCGAAAACTTCCCGTTCGGACTCGGGCAGTGCACCGTCGGCGTGGACCATTTCGTCGAGCGCCTGCATGGCCAGCTCGCGGTCGGCCCTGCTGCGAATCTGGGTCTGCATCTCGTGCAGCAGACGATTCCGTTCGGCCTCCTGCACCGGAGAATCGAGGTAAATCTCCAGCTCCGCCCATTCGGCCGCGGACAGCTCCGGCAGATGGAACAACAGGTCCTTCAAGCTGTTGACCTCTTCCAGAGACAGATCGTGATCGGCCCACGCGGCCGCGATTAACACTTTGCCCAATGCCATGATCAGCTCGGAGCGGTGGCTCATGATGCGTTCTCTTTGAGGGGTTGCTCGAACGATCCGTCTCACGAAATTATAGCGGCTTGGCTCTGGTAAGGTGCGAACAAAGGTGCGCGTGTTGATGTGAAGGGAGCAGAAGATGCCCTCGCCCGAGCGGACGTTGATCACCGGCCGGCCCGGATCGGGGAAGACCACGGCGATCCAACGCGTCGTTCGGGGCCTGGAGCGGCCGGTCGGCGGCTTCACCACCGGCGAACTGCGGGAAGGCGGCCGCCGGGTGGGATTCGAGATCCGCACCCTGGAGGGTGAGCGCGCGGTCATGGCCCACATCGATCGCCGCGGACCGGAGCGAATCAGCCGCTACGGGGTCGATGTGAGCGCGGTCGATCGCCTCGGCGCCGAATCGATTCGGGCGGCGGTCGCGGCCGACCACATGGTCGTTGTGGATGAGATCGGTCCCATGGAACTGCTCTCTGAATCATTCCGCGATGCCGTGCTCGAAGCCCTTGAGGTCGATATACTGTTCCTGGGCTCGGTGGTCGCCCGCCGACATCCGTTCACCGACAAGCTCAAGTCAAGGCCGGATATCGATCTGATAACCCTGGATCGGCAAAATCGCGACCGATGGGTGGAACTGCTTGTTGACAGGTATTCCAAGTAGCCGGCCCGACCGGCCCCGGAGCGAAACTAGCGCTCTACACCGTGCGCCTGGCCTGTGCTCGTCTCGCGGTATGATACGGGCCAACCAGCCGCCATGACCCCGGAGGGCGGAAGGGAAGACCGGATCAGATGTATCGCAAGCAACGCATGCAGCGCATCGGTATCGTCCTTCTGTTCCTGGGGACGGGGGCCCTGGGCGTCATGGTCGGGCTTTATTTGTTTATGACCAACCCTCAACTCATTCCGCTGGCCCCTACGGAGGAGGCGGTGGCGCAGCCTGTATCCCGTTCGGCGACTCCGGAACCGGATTGGAAGGTCACCTTCGAGTACCGCTTCGCAACGACGGGATGGGAATCCGGGCCCCACAGCTATCAGCTTCAAGTGAGCTGTCCAGGCAGCAGCCCCGGCTCATGGAGCAGATCCATGAACGTTAGAGAATCGGCGGAACTTCGATTGCAGCGCGTGTATCTTCGCACGCGGGGCGTGTACGATCGAGCAACGGGTGGTCAGCCTTTGAATGCGGTCCACCCGAACCAGTCTGTCGGCGCCTCGTTGACCCTTTCTTATCCGACGCTCGACCAGGCCGAAGCGGCGCGAGCGAACTGCGAATCGCTCGTGCGCCTGGAACGGGGCCCGTGGCAGCGAATGGAGCCCCGCATTCCGATCCGGAGTGAATAAGCGGAACGGGGTGACTTTGGGCGCATGAACAACAGCAACCAGATGATTCGATGGATCACCGAAATGAGTCTCTTCAGGATCGGTCGGCCGTCCCTCGTGGGGCTGCTGCTCTCGATGCTGGTCGCCTCGTGCGCCCTGGTTGAATTCCCGGAACCGCCCACACCCATCCCCCTTCCAACCGCGGCCGGGCAGACGCCGCAGATGGAGCCTACGGCTACCGCCGACTCTACGGAAGCCGTCACCGAGACGCCGACGGGCTCGCTTCCCACCCCGACCTTGCCGCCGCATGCCCAACTTCCCCCGATCGGTGCCGGGGTGGAGCTGGAGATCCGGTGGGTCTCGATGGTCGACGAGCAGACCGGCTGGGGGATCGGCGAGGGACCCGACGACATCGAACGCGTGCTGCGCACTTTGGATGGTGGTCTGACCTGGCAGGACGTCTCGCCCCCTGCATTCGACGGTATGGCCACCGAAGAGTCGCGGCTTGTGATCGTGGTCGACGGCCCGCAATCCGGGTGGAGCTTGCGCTACGCGCCGGAGGAGATCGTCGAGCCGAGTGATGAGAAGATCGCGGCCGTTTGGCGGACGCAGGATGGCGGCGAATCGTGGACGGCGGGCCAGCCGCTCAATTTGCCATTCGTGGGCAGCCTCGGCTCGGAGCCGTATCTGCGCTTTGGCGAGCCGCAACAGGTTTGGTTGATGGCTCGCGCCGGCGGGGCCGGGATGCACCGCTATCCCGTCGCGCTCCTGCGCAGCGTGGATGGTGGATCGACCTGGGAGATGGTGGAAGACCCCTTCGAGGGAACGGGGCTGCAGAGTTGCTACAAGTCCGGATTCGCCGTTCAAGGCGGGGATGATGGACTCGTCACCCTGGAGAGCTGCCCGGTGGAGGGCGCCGAAGTGCGCTTCACTCGAGACGGTGGGGTGACCTGGGAGTCTCAGCTGCTTCCGGCGCCCGAGGATCAACCCTCCCTGTTCGAGAGTGCCGGCTGCGAATCGCGCTCGCCGCAGATGCTCAGCGCCGCTGATTGGGCGCTGGCTGTGATCTGCCGCCCGTTCGAGGGCGACCCCGAGCCGCGCTGGTTTCTCTACCGCACGACGGACGGCGGAGAGACGTGGCGGGCGCAGAGTTATCCAGGCGGCGATCTGCTGTTTCTGGACTCCCAGACCGTATGGGCGCTGGCTCGCGAACTCCATCTGAGCGGTGACGGCGGCGAGACTTGGGAACTCGTGAAGCGGGTGTCCTGGGACGGCCAATTCAGCTTCGTTTCAGAGGAGCTGGGCTGGGCGATTGCCCGTGCAGAGAACGAGATCGCGTTGGTCCGCACCCAGGACGGCGGCCAGACGTGGCGGATCCTTGAGCCTGAGATTGCTCCCTGATGGACCTCGGCTGGGGGAGCTGCAGGGGGCTCTAGGAGTCAGGCTGCTCACCACATAACGGGGAGAGCTGAGGGAGGCACTTTTTGTGTCTGCTCCGACTCCAGCCCGCTGCCGGGGAGGCAGGTCTGCGATTGAGGTCTCCACGAGTGGACGGTCGCTCGGACCGGATTGAAATAAGAAACGAGACCGCTGTGGGCTTTGGGCCCCCTGCGGTGAAGTGTTTTTCGGCTAGGGGTTCGCCTGAGCTGCGGGCGCCGCGGCGGCCAGGCGCCGTCGCCTCAAGAAGTGCAGCAGCAGAAAGCCGGCGACCGCCAATGCGGAAAACATTCCCCCCAGGTACCAGACAAGGGATGGGTTGAGGTTGTCCAGCACCAGGCCGGCGGCCCACGGCCCCACCGCGGCCGGCAGCCCCCAAGACACCGAAAAGACCGCCATGTAGCGCCCCCGCATGTCTTCCGGTGATAACAGCGCCACCAGCGCTTGGGCGACCGGGATGACGATCATTTCCCCGACGGTGATGATCAGCATGGCCAGGACGAAGAGTGGATAGGCCCCCACGAAGCCGTACATGGTGAAGCCAATCGCGTAGAACAGGCCGCCCAACGCCATCATCGGCAGCGGCGAGCGCCGTTTCGTCCAGCGGGTGACCGAGAACTGAGCCAGCACCACAAGCGATGCGTTCACGCTCATGAGCAGCCCGAAGGCGCGTTCCGGGACGGCGTGCACGTCCCGCAGGAACACCGACAGCGTGCTGTAGAGCTGGATATAGACCAGATTCATCACGGCGGTCATCAGCAGGAACGCCATGTACGGTCGGTCGACGAGCACCTCGACGTAGCCGCCCAACGTGGCGGTCAGGCCGTCTCCCGTCTCCCCTTGCTCGGGCTGAGGCATGGTCTCCGGGATCAGGCGCAGGACGAACCCGGCCGTGAGCAGGCTAAATGAAGCATCGGCGATGAACAGCAGCAGGTAGGATCGCGCTGCCAGCAGGCCGCCGATGGTGGGGCCGACGATCCAGGCCAGATTGCCAGCCACGCGAAGCAGGCCGAAACCCTCGGTCCGCTTCTCCTCTTCGAGCAGATCGGCGACCATGGCACCGTGGGCGGGGCCCGCGACGTCGGCCAGCAGGCCGACCATGACGGCCAATACGAAGAACAGGGCCAAGGTGTCGACAAATCCCATCGTCAGGCTGCTCAGGCCTGAGAACACCAGGCCGAAAAGGATGATCGACTTGCGGCCGAAACGGTCGGTCAGCGCCCCGCCGATCATGTTGCCGACGAAGCTGGCCACCGAGAAGACCCCAAACAGCGCGCCGGCTTCGGTCATTCCCACGCTGAACTTCTGCGTGATATACAGCGCGAAAAACGGCAGCAAAATCGTGCGGCCCAGTGAGTCGATGAAGTGCGTGCCGACCACGATCCAGAACACGGAAGGGAAGGTCGCGTAGGTCGTGCCCAGCCGGCTCCACAGCCTCGAATGCCATTTCCGAATGGGGGGCAGCTCCAACGCGCTTTTGCCTCCTGCGGGACGACCGAAGGAGGATAACATGGAAGGCCGGGGATTCGGGGGAGAGGGCTAACCCCGAAGACACCGAGGGCACAAAGGAGGGCCTTTGTGTGTTGGTGTTGAATCTTCGTCCGAGGGTGCCACCATATTTTGGCCGATTACCCTGGACTCTGACTCTGAAATTCTCGTCAGCGAGCCATGGGTCCAGGCTCAGCCCTCAGCGCTCCTAACAGCAGACGGACGCCAACTCGCTACTCCGGCCGGGCGAACACGACGACGAAATAGCCCCCGTAGTCGCTGTCCGGCCCGTAGATGTAGCCCACGCCGAAGTCCGTGTAATTTGGGCTGAGGATGTTGTCCCGGTGCGGCGTGCTGTTCATCCACCAGTCAAAAGCCAATTGTGGCCCGTTGACGGTGTCGCTCGTCGCGTAGTAATTCTCTCCCACCCAGGACCAGTTATATCCCTGCGACAATACCCGATCGCCCACGCTCGATCCGTCCGATCCGGTATGGCTGGTGAAGTGGTTGCAGGCCATGTCGGTGGCGTGAACGCGCGCGGCGGATCGAAGACGGGTGTCGACCACGTAGCTGGTCAGGCCTTGATCCTGGCGGGCTGTGTTGATCAGCGATACCACCTCAGCCTCGAAACTGGTGTTGAGGCTCACTTCGCATTCGGAGGTGGTGGGGGTCGGCGAGGGGCCGCTCGTCGGGGTCGCGGTGGGCGGAACGGGAGTGTCGGTCGGCGG
>CAZFCJ010000057.1:0-23301 GCA_964517315.1 uncultured Anaerolineaceae bacterium
GGCTGCGGGCCAGCATATCGTACTGGAACATGTCGTCCAGGCCGATGCCCAGATCCCGAGTGAGGAGGGCCGGAATCAGCCGAACGGCCAGGGCGGCGGCAAACAACAGCAGTGAATAGCGCACTGCGGGCGAGTCAGCCGGCGAGGAAGTCGTCGATCGCCGCAAGCAGTTCTTCGAGATCCTCGAGCTGCACCTCGCCCATATGGCCGATCCGGAACGTCTCGGGCCGGATCCGCCCATAACCGTCGGCGATCACCATCCCAAGTGAGGCGAGATGAGCGTTCAGTGCCGGAACGTCGATGGGGCGGGTCTTGCGGATCGTGGTGACGGTCTTGGAGCGGTGGCCTTGGGCAGCGTAGAGATCGAAGTGTTCCTGGGCCCACTGCCGCGCTCTGTCCGCCAGCCGTTCGTGGCGTTGGAACCGGGCGGCCAGGCCCTCCTCGAGGATACGGTCGAGCTGCACGTCCAGGGCGTAGAGCAGCGAGATGGCCGGCGTCGCGGGAGTGCTCTGGCGCTCGACCCTGTACTTCTCCAACAGCAGGAAGTCGAAGTACCAGCCGCGGTGATCGACCGAGCGGGCCCGGTCCATGGCCCGATCGCTGACGGCGGCGAACGCCAGACCGGGCGGCAGGGCCAGGCATTTCTGGGAGGAGGTCAGCAGGACGTCGACCCCCCAATCGTCAGGGCGGATGTCGGCGCCGCCCGCCGAGGAGACGGCGTCCACCAGAACCGTCAGATCCGGCTGCACCCGGCGGGCCAGCGCGCCGATCTCGGCCACGGCGTTCTCCACACCGGTCGAGGTCTCGTTGTGCACCACGGCCAGCGCGTCGTATTCGCCCTCCTCGAGGGCGTCCGCGACCTGCTCGGGGCGGATGGGCCGACCCCATGGCGCCTCGACCCGATCCACCGGGATGGCGTTGGATTCGGCCACCGCGAACCAGCGGTCGCCGAACGCGCCGCAGGTACATAAGAGCAGCCGCCGACCGACGCAGTTGCGCACGGCCGCCTCCTGCAGGCCGGTTCCAGAGGAGGCGGTCACGAAGACGCGATTCTCGGTCTGAAAGACGGTCCTGAGCTTGGGCTGTAACGAGGTGAACAGATCGTAGAACGCTTGGCTGCGGTGGCCGATGATGGGCCGGGTTTGAGCGGCCAGGACCTCGGGCGCGACGTCGGTGGGACCGGGGATAAAGAGGTTGGCCATGACGCTCCTCACTGTGGTTCGCGACCCACCGATTGTATCAGAGAGCGAAGCGCTCGCTGCCGCCACATCGGCCGGGCGTCCGGGGCCCGCTGTTCCCCCGTCGCGGAGTCAAGGAAATGAATATTGGGTTTAGAGATCTTAATATATTGCTTGACATTCTTGGCTAATATGGTAAGTTGTAATCAGGAATTTAACCTCAGGTACAAAATGTCCCATTTGGACAACGTTCGGGAGGGAATGGCGGCGATGCAACCGGGACTGGATCTGCAGGCGGCACTGGCGCGGGCTTACCGGGAGGATATCGAACGCGATGCGGTCCGGGCCCGCCTGCTGGCCGAGGCCGAGCGACAGGGCCTGCCCAGAGCGATGAGCTGGCGCCTGCGCGCGATCACGCTGCTCGCCCTGGCGCGAGCGGCCTTGGAGGTGCTCAGGGGCAAGCCAGTAGAGGTGATCACATGAGCCGCCTGCTGACCACGTGCCCCGTGTGTTCTGAAAGGCTGACCGCGACTCGCCTGCATTGCCGCAGCTGCGATACGAGGATCGAGGGTCATTTTGATCTCGGCCGGCTGGGTCGACTGTCCCGCGAGCAGCTCGAGTTCGTGGAAGCGTTTCTCCGCTGCGAAGGTAAGCTCAATCGACTGGAGAAGGAGCTGGAGCTCTCCTATCCGACTCTGCGCTCGAGGTTGAACGATATCATTCGGCAGATGGGGTACGAGGTGGGTCCAGAATCAGAGGACCTGACCGAAGAAGAGCGCGTGCAGATTCTGGACGATTTGGCCAACGGCAAACTGACTTCAGACCAGGCGATGACCATGCTGGCCGGTGAGTGACCGCCGGCCAGCGCCCATTTTCAGACCATGAGGATTGCCCGGCGATGGTGGACCGACGTGAGATGAAGACCGGGGCCCGCCCCCACGTGCGCGTGGAAGGAGTGCGTCAGGATCTGCGTGTCCTGGGCCATGACGAGGAGACCCTCTTGGTTCAAGGCGGCCTCATGCAGAATCCGGAGGACGACCTCGTGACCCTGCAGGCCCAGGGTTCGCTCCGGCTGACGGTGCCGCGGGAGGCCACGCTGGAAATCGCCCAAGTCGGTGGCGAGCTCCAGCTGGAAGGCGTCAAAGGAGAAGTTTACATCGGGAAAGTCGGAGGCGACGCCGGCCTGAACGACGGCGGTCGTGTGGTCGCGGATCGCATCGGTGGCGATATGCTGGGCCACGATTTGAGCGCGCGGGTCACTTTCAAAGCCGTGGGAGGCGACGTTGCGTTGCGTAAGCTGGAGGGCGGTGTGCAAGTCCTGGCAGTTGGCGGCGACTTGAGCCTGCGGGACGTAGCGGGGCCGGTCGAGGCCGCGGCGGGCGGCGACGCGCATGTGGTCCTGCGTGGCCCACTGGGCGGAGGGGTCAAACTGAGCGCAGGCGGCGACGTGTTTTGCCGGCTGCCGGACGGCCCATCGGCGTCGGTGGAGCTGTCCGCGGGTGGCGAGCTGCGGGTTGACCGGCCCGATAAGCGCACGTCGCAGTGGGGGCGAGCGAGCTTTCAGATCGGGGAAGGTGAGCACGACATCCGGATCGACGCCGGCGGAGACCTATGGCTGGGTGTGGGTGATGAGGCGGAGGCCGAAGTCGATCTGGACTCGCTCGGAGCTGACCTGGCCTCCAAAGTGGGTGAAAAGATCGCCGAGATGGAGGCCGCG
This sequence comes from uncultured Anaerolineaceae bacterium, assembly GCA_964517315.1. Classification (GTDB taxonomy): domain Bacteria; phylum Chloroflexota; class Anaerolineae; order Anaerolineales; family E44-bin32; genus DASWJQ01. The sequence goes on from CAZFCJ010000057.1 coordinate 2,896, forward strand.
CTCAGTGCCATGGGAGCCGAGATGGGGGCCGTCTCGAGCGATCGTATTGCCCGGCGAGTGCAGCATCTTGTGGATCGGGCAATCCGTGCACGGCGGCGAACCGACCCGCCGCGCGGACTGCAGGAGGCGCTGAGTGGCCTCGGCGGTCGCCCCGAGCCCGTGAGCGACGAGGAGCGCATGAAAGTTCTGAGACTCCTGGAGCAAAAGAAGATCAACGTAGAAGAGGCGGAGAAGTTGCTGGACGCGCTGGAAGGCTGAGATGACGGCCGCCACCATACGACAAGCGCAGGGCCGATCGGAACTTTCCGGACCCCGGCCTGTCGATCCGCGCCGGGACATGGCCCAGGTGGCGGACCTGATCGAAACCAGCTTCGGTCGTCGGCTGGACTCAGGGGGACGAAGGCTGGTTAATGAGATGCGCGCCTTCGGCAAGGCGGGTTGGCTGGGGTGGCTGGTGGGGCGGCTGTTCCTGCCGCCGGCGGCCTACCCGCTCGGATATGTGTGGGAGGAAGACGGCCAAGTTGTGGGCAACGCCAGTCTGCTGCCGGTCGAAAGCGGTGCGCCCCGGTGGGTGATGGCCAATGTGGCCGTCCACCCCGCCTATCGAAGGCGCGGGATCGCCCGGCACCTGGTCCGGGCCAGTTTATCGCTGGCGCGGCGTCGAGGCGCCGACGAGGTCGTGCTGCAGGTCGACCACGAGAACCAGGCGGCGCGCAACCTGTACCGTCAGTTCGGCTTCGATGTCTTGACGACCCGCACTTCGTGGTCCCGCTCGAGCGGCGCGGCGACGCCCGGAGAGTCAGCAGGTCTTACGGTCGCGGCGCGGCGGCCATCGGAGTGGACCCAACAGTGGGAACTGGCGCAGCGGCTGTTCCCGGAGGGGATTGCATGGCCTTATCCGCCCAGTGAGGCGTGGTTTCGTCCGGTCGGCTGGTCCTCGGTGCTGGGCTGGAAGCGCCGGGAACACGGGGTGATCCGCGACGATCGCGGACAGGTGGTCGCCAGCGGAACCGCACGCTTCAGCCGCCGGATCCCCGGCTGGCGGGTTGCGCTGCTTGTCCCGGCAGAGCAGCGCGGCGAGTTTGAAGGCCCGCTGCTGAGATGGCTGATCGAGAGGACCACGCCCTCCGGTTTTTCCATGTCGTTGAGCTACCCGACCGGGCCGGCCGACGAAACGATCGCAGGACTGAACTTCAGGTCCCGAAGAACCCTCACCTGGATGGGGCTGGCATTGGCGCGGGGTGACTGAATTCAAGACGCAGAAAGTCTGATGACCGAACTTCGGCGGGAGCGGCGAAGGCCCGGCAGGAGACGAAAGTCCCATCGTGATTGGCGCCCAGTTCAATCGGTTGCGCTCGGTGTACGACGAGTTCCCATCCCAATTCTGGACTCTGATGGGCGCGTCGTTCATCGATTCTCTCGGCGGCGCGCTGCTGTTCCCGTTCTTCACCCTCTATGTCACGGCCAAGTTCGGCCTGGGGATGGCCCAGGTCGGGTTGATCTTCGGTATGTTCTCGGTGGCCAGCGTACTCGGCAGCACGCTGGGCGGTGCACTGAGCGACCGCTTCGGCCGCAAGTGGATGGCGATCTTCGGGCTGGTGGTCAGCGCCGCGACCAGCCTGTTCATGGGGCTGGTCGGACGAATCGAGTACTTTGTGGCTGCGGCCGGGATCGTGGGTCTCTTCGCCAACGCGGGCGGACCCGCCCGCCAGGCGATGATCGCCGATCTACTTTCCGAGGAGAAGCAGGCCGAGGGCTTCGGGGTCTTCCGCGTGGTGCACAATCTGGCCGTCACGATCGGGCCCGCCATCGGCGGGCTTCTGGCCGCCCAGTCCTACCTGCTGCTGTTCGTGCTCGACGCCGTCACCAGCCTGGTTACGGCGGCCGTTTTCCATCTGAAGATGGAGGAGACCAAGCCCGAGGCGGAGTTCGGAGCGCCCACGGAGAGCACCGTGGAGAGTTTTCGCGGCTACGGGAAGGTGGTTCAAAACGGCCTGTTCATGGTCTTTGTGGCGGCGATGGGCTTGATGGTCCTGGTGTACACGCAGATGAACGGGACGTTGGCCGTGTTCCTGCGCGATGTTCACGCCGTGTCCGAACAGGGCTTCGGATATATCCTGAGTCTGAACGCGGGCATAGTGGTGCTCTTCCAGTTCTCCATCACGCGCCGGATCCAAAATGTGCCGCCGTTCCTGGTGATGGCGATCGGGACCCTTCTGATCGCGGTCGGCTTCGGGATGTACGGCTTTGTGACCGCGTACAGCATGTTCCTGCTGGCAATGGCGATCATCACGGTGGGCGAGATGCTGACCGCGCCGGTGGCCCAGTCCATCGCAGCCCGCATGGCCCCGGCGGCGATGCGCGGACGCTACATGGCCGTGTTTGGATTCAGCTGGGTCCTGCCCTCGGCTCTGGGGATCTTCCTGGCCGGACTGATCATGGACAACTACGATCCGCGCTGGGTGTGGTACGCCGCGGCGCTGGTCGGGCTGATGCCGGTGTTGGCCTTCACCCTTCTCAGCAGGCGCGAAGCGCTACCAGCCGATCCGGCCGCGATCGGCCTGCAGGGGGCCGAGGTCAACGAGGAGATTGCCGGCGTCTCTTGATCGATGGCCTGGGATCATGGAGTCGGACAGGTGCGGTCCGGACGCAAGCGGCGGATATAATCCATAACGCGCTGGGTCGGGATGGACGCGCCGGCCGAGAGATGCGAAAGTGAGGCAGGTTGCCATGGCGACCTCGGAGGAACGGCTGAAGATCCTCCAGATGGTGGAGGAAGAGAAGATCACGGCGGAGGAAGCCGCGCAGCTGCTCAATGCTCTCGGGAAGCAGGAGCGGCGCAAGATGGCGCCTCCCGGTTCGGACCCCCGCTGGCTGCGGGTGCGCATCACGGAGCTGGACAGCGACAAGGCCTCGGTCAACGTGAATCTCCCACTCAACATGGTCAACGTCGGGCTTAAAATGGGGGCGCGTTTCCTGCCGGAATTCGAAGGCTTGGATCTGGAGGCGTTGGGCGAGGCCCTGCGGCAGGGTATGACCGGCAAGGTCATCGATGTCATCGACGAGGAGGATCGCCAGCACGTCGAGGTGTACATCGAATAGAAATCCGGCGTTAGGGGTTAGTTAAAGGAGCAACCAGGCGATGCAGCGACTCATCCTACGTTGGGCGATCAACGCCCTGGCCCTTTACCTCGCGGTCGGCACGGGGTGGTTGACAGGGGTCCACGCTGAGGACACCACCCTACCCGCGATTTTGGGTCTGGCGCTGGTCTTCGGCCTCGTCAACGCCCTGATCCGTCCCGTACTCAAGTTGCTCACCTGTCCGCTCATCTTCGTGACGCTCGGGCTGTTCACGATCGTGATCAACGCGTTCCTGCTGTGGCTGACCGGTGAGATCGGGACTTATTTCGGCATCGGCCTGAGCTTCGACTCGGTGTGGTGGGTTCTCATCGCCAGCTTACTTGTGAGCGTCGTCAGCGCAGTGCTGACCATGGCATTGCGGGATGAGATGAATCGCTAGCTCAGCACCCGTATCCGTCGGAGAGTCCTTGGCCGCGCGCCGCGTCAGCGGCGCGTCTACTTCCAAGGCTACTGCCGCTAAGGTATGCTTTGGATTGGTCGGTGAGCCGAGAGCGGATAGGAGTGCGTAAACTGTGGACATTGAAGGCAAGCGTGTCCTCATCTTGGGCGGCTACGGGCTGGTGGGGACTGCAGTCTGCCGTGAGTTGATCCAGTATCGGCCGGCCGATCTCGTCGTTAGCTCCCTGCGGCGAAATCAGGCCGAGGAAGCGGTGGAAAGGCTGAAGGCGGAGCACCCCGACGCGACCATCCGTTTGCGGCCTGTGTGGGGGGATATTCTGCTGCGTAGTGAATGGCAGGACGGGTCCGCCAACGTTCATCCGAGAGTCGAGGTGCTGGCGGATACGGAGCTTCGGCGGCGGCTCATGTCCGACATTTTGGACGAGCTCGACGACGAAATCCTGGAGTCGTCGCTGCTCTACCAACAGATTCTCGGCCGGTTCAAAGGGGCAATGGCCGGGCCGGCGGACATCGTGATTGACTGCGTTAACACAGCCACAGCAGTGGCTTATCAAGACGTGTTTCAAACCGCCCGCCGGCTCGAGGGGCGAATCCGGGCCGGCGCGGAGACCGACTGGCCGCAGGAGGTGGAGCGACTGCTGACTGCGCTCTACGTGCCCCAGCTTGTGCGCCATATGCAGATCCTCTTCGAGGCGATGCTGCAAGCGGAGACGCAGGCCTACGTGAAAGTGGGCACCAGCGGCACCGGTGGCATGGGGTTCAACATCCCCTACACGCACGGTGAGGAGCGGCCCTCGCGTGTCCTGCTGTCAAAATCCGCGGTGGCCGGCGCCCAGTCCATGCTGCTCTTTCTCATGGCCCGAACGCCGGGCGCCCCGGCCGTCGTGGCGGAGGTCAAGCCGACGGCCGCGATTGGATGGAAGGAGATCGGGCACGGCCCGATCCAGGGCGGGGGCCGCGAGTTCCCACTGTACGATTGCACCCCCGATCAGGCCTATTCGCTCGGGGAGGCCGACACCCTGCAGCCGAAAGGCGAGTTCGGCGTTCCCACCGGGGGACGGCTCGAATCCGTGTACATCGACACCGGCGAGAACGGGCTGTTCGCGGTCGGTGAGTTTACGGCGCTGACGTCGTTAGGTCAGATGGAGTTCATCACGCCGGAGGAGATCGCCCAGGTCGTCGTGACCGAAATCCGTGGTGGCAGCACCGGCCGGGATGTTGTGGCCGCGCTGGATGGCGCCACCATGGGGCCGAGCTACCGGGCTGGGTTCATGAGGCAGGCGGCTCTGAATCGGCTGCACCAGCTCGAAGCCGAGCACCAGATCGACTCGGTGGCTTTTGAAATGTTGGGCCCGCCGCGCCTGTCGAAGCTGTTGTTTGAAGCCTACTTGATCAAGCGCCTCGCAGGCACCCTCTCCGCCGCCGTCGCCCGGGACCCCGAGCAGATGGCGGCGGATTTTCTTAAACTGATCGACAACGACGACCTGACCCGGCAACACATTTTGTCCATTGGCATCCCTATCCTTCTGCCCGACGGCGAGCGACTGCTGCGGGGCCCTGAGATCAAGGCCCAGGATGCGGAGCACGGCTGGGTCGACCTGCGGCCGGAAAACGCCCGGCGCTGGCAAAAACGGCTGCGCGCGCTTCAGGCGCATATCGAATCAGGCCTAGCGGCCGATTCGAGCTCCCTCATCGATCGGAACTACCCCTCCTTGCGCGCCTGGCGCGATAGCGATGAAATCGACATCGGAGAGGTCGTCGGCTGGATGTTCAGTATGGAAGAAGGGGGCAAGCGCGACAAGCGATAAGGCGGCTGGGGGGCTGGTTGTGGGGCTTGGCTCCTGTGCTATACTCCGAAAAATCGCTCCAGGCGTGGGCTCCTGAGGGTTGAAAAGTGCCGTCAGGACCAAGCTCCCACGCGAGTGGAGCGCGCCCAGCATGCATAATAAGTCGTCAATCGGCCGCCGTGTGATGGTGGGTTGGGTGCCTATGGCCACTGTGTGCGGCGGCGTGATCAGAACTGGATCCATATGACAGCGGAGCTTTCGGCCGCAAGCCGTGCCCAAGCCTCCCTCGAACTTCTTTACTCGATCAGCAGTGAACTCGCGGACCAGCTGGACCTGCGCGAGCTGCTGCAAAGCGTGCTGCAACTCACCCTTGAAAACATCGGGGCCGCCAGCGGAAGCATCATCGTTCTGGATGAGGAAGGAGAGATCACGGACGGCGCGCTCGCTTACGGGGGGCAGGTTCATGATCACACGGCCGAGCAGTTGCGCGTGACGTACGAACGCGGCTTGGCTGGCTGGGTCGTAGCCCACCAGAAACCGGTGTTGGTCGCCGATACACGTGACGACGAGCGCTGGCTGCATCTCGCAGGCGACGACAAGGACGGGACCTCTCGCTCGGCCATCTCTGTGCCGCTCTCCGCGCGGGATCGCATCGTCGGCGTCCTGACGCTGGTCCACCCTCAAGCGGGTGTGCTCACCGAAGAGGACCTCGCCCTGCTGCGGGTGATCGCCGATCAGGCGGGGATCGCGGTCGAAAACGCCAGACTATTCACGGCCGAGCAAGAACGGCGTAAGCTGGCGGCTACCCTGCAGGAGATTGCCCGCACTATTAGCTCAACCCTGGACCCCGCCCAGGTATTCAGCCACGTTCTGGAACAGCTTGAGCGCGTCGTCGAGTATGACAGCGCCAGCATCTTTCTGGTGGAAAACGACGAGCTGCGCCTGGTCGCAGCGCGCGGCTTCGAGGATGGCGAAAGATTGATCGGGCACAAGCTTCAGCTGGACTCGAATTTGATCGATACCGAAATGCTGCGGACGCGCGAGGCCATGGTCATCGACGACGTGCAGGAGACCGAGGGTTGGGTTCAGTCCGATAACATATCGGAATCACATGACATCCACGGTTGGATCGGGGCCCCGCTGATCGTCCAAGATCGGGTGGTGGGCGTGCTTAACGTCGACAGCCACCGGCCGGGCGCGTACAGTCGGGATGATGTGGAGGTCGTCTCGGCTTTCGCGGACCACGCCGCCACGGCGGTGGCCAACGCCCGGCTGTTCGCCCAGAGCCAGCGCCAGGTGCAGGCTACCCAAGCCCTGGCCGAGGCGGCGCGCGTGGTGACGGCCAGCCTGGAGCTGGAAGATGTCCTTCACAGAGTGCTCAACCAGACGATGCGTTCGCTCGGGGCCGAGGCGGCATCTGTGGCGCTGACCGACCAGGAGAACGGTGATCTCGAATTCACCGTGGCCACCGGAGAGGCCGCCGACGCCGTCGAAGGATTCCAGCTGCAGCGCGGCCAGGGCATCGCGGGCTGGGTGGCCGAGAATGAAGAAGCCGTATTGGTCGAGGATGTCAGGGACGAGCCTCGTTTTTTCGCCGGCGTCGATGAGCTGACCGGAATGCTCACGAGCAGCTTGGCCTGCGCGCCGATCTACGTCCAAGGTGAGCTGATTGGTGTCCTCGAGGCCATCAACTTGCCCCCCGACGGAATGGCCGCGGAACAACTCGAGCTCCTCAAGGGCATCGCCGGTCTGGCGGGTACCGCCATCGCCCACGCTCAAATGTTCTCGGAGACCCGCTCAGCGCGGGAGCGCTATGCGGGCCTGTTCAACGACAGCATCGATCCCATTCTGATCACCGATTTGCAAGGCCGGATCACCGAGGCCAATCTTCGGGCGGAGATCTTTCTCGACTACCCGATGGCCGAACGCTTGGGCAGCTCGGTGCTCGACCTCCATGAGCCGGATTGGGAGCAGCTGCCCCGCGAGCTCGGTGAGCTGGCCCCCGGCGAAACGATTTCCTATGAATCGGAGGTCCATCCCGGTCAAGACCGGCTTCGTCCCGTCGAAGTCCATGTGAAACGCATCGATATCGACGGGGAGCCGTACTTGCAGTGGATATTAAGGGACATCTCAGAACGCAAGGAGCTCGACGAGCTGCGGGCCGATCTGACTTCGATGATTTTCCATGACCTGCGATCCCCGCTGGGCAACGTGATGTCCAGCTTGGAGATGCTCCAGGAATCGATCCCCGAGGATGATGTGACACTGCAGTCGGTGCTGTCGATCGCGGAGCGGTCGAGCCGACGTCTGTCCCGGCTGGTCGAGTCTCTGCTGGATTTGGGGCAGCTGGAGCAGGGTCAAGCGGTGTTGCACGAACAGCGGGCCTCGATGGGTGAGATCGTGCGGGAAGCGGTAGAGGAGGTCGAGCCGCTTGCGGATGCCAAAGGCCATGATCTGTCCTGCGAGATCGGCTCGGATCTGCCCGAGGTTGATCTGGACGTGGACATGATCCGCAGGGTGGTGATCAATCTGCTCGAGAACGCCGTCAAATACACTCGCTCCGGCGGACAGATCGCCGTGCGGGCGAAGCGGGGCGAGGGGGAAGTGCTCGTCCGCGTCACAGACAACGGTCCCGGCATCTCTCAATCTCATCAGGAGCAGCTATTTCAGAAGTTCTCGCGCGTGCATCATGAGGGCCGCCCCAAGGGTCTGGGCCTGGGTCTGGCCTTCTGTCGCCTGGCTGTGGAGGCCCACAGCGGACGCATCTGGGTCGAGAGCGAGGAGGGCGTAGGGACCACCTTCTCCTTCAGCCTCCCCGTCACCTGAAAGAAACTGAGCCGGCCGAAGCGTTCCATCGCCGATTACAAGGGAGCCGCAATGCTACGAATCCTCAAGGGTATTTATCTTGAGAAGGGCTATCCAGGTGTGTATCTGGGCGTGGTGGTCGGGACCGAGGAGCGGGAGGCCGTCCTCATCGACGCACCCTTGCGCAGCGAGGAAGCGCGCGAGTGGCTTGGGCAGGTTGAGGAGAAATGGCAACCTCGCTTCGCCGTTCTCCTCGATGCACATCCGGACCGGGCGTTGGGCATTCGCCATTACGGACTCCCTGCTGTGGCCCATGCGGATACGTCGGCCGAGATGGTCGAGTGGCCCGATGTCTACAAAGGCGGTGTTCGGCCGGTGGGTGGCGAGGCCGACTCGATGAAGCGGGTGAGCGGGGTCAGCGAGAGCGTGCCGGAAGTCATTTTCCGCGACCAGATGATGATTGAACTTCCCGGCCGCCCGATCCGTCTACTGCACCGGCCCGGCCCCACAGCGGGGGCGATGTGGGTCGAAATCCCCGACAAAGAGACCGTGTTTATCGGCGACGCGGTGACGGTCAAGGAGCCTCCGTACGTCGGCGCGGCTGACGTCGAGGCGTGGCTCCACTCCCTGGACGTGCTGCGCGATTCTCCGTTCGATGAATACAAAGTGATCTCGAGCCGTGACGGCTTGATCGAACGCGATGACATCAACGATATGGCCCGCTTCCTGCGCAAGATCCCGGTCAGAATCGAGCGTCTCGAAGAGCGCGAGAATCCGGACACCGCCGCGCGCAGGATCGCCTCGGAACTGATCGAGGACTTCAAAGTGACGAAGGCGCGCCGAGATTTGGTGCTCCTGCGGCTTGAGATGGGGCTCGTTCGCCTCCTGCGCGCGGAAGAACCCGCGGAAGAGTAAACCCCGTGGAAGCCTCGACGGCCCTCCATGCAGAGGTGGCGCGCAAGGCGGGCGGGGTGCAGCCTCTGGTGGCGGTCACCCGTGGCGGGCGAGTCGAGTCGCTCCACTTCGGCTCGATCGCCGTCTGCGATGCGAGAGGCCGTCTGCGGGCTTCCTGCGGCGATCCCGGCCTGGTAAGCTTCCTGCGATCGACCGCCAAACCACTGCAGGCATTGCCGTTCGTGGAAAGCGGGGCGGCAGAAGCCCTCAGCGCGCGGGACCAGGATCTGGCGCTGGCTTGTGCCTCCCACGCGGGCACCGATACACATGTACAAGCCGTAGCGAGGTTTCAGGAGCGGATCGGCCTCAGCGAGGACGATCTGCGCTGTGGAACTCACACTCCACATGACCGTCAGGCCGCCACCACGTTGCTGCGGCGCGACGAGGCCCCGACCCCCAACCGGCACAATTGTTCGGGCAAGCACACCGCCATGCTGGCGGTCGCCAAACACCTCGGCCAGCCGCTCGATTCGTACTTGGAACCCGACCACCCGGTGCAACAACGAATTCTTCGCGCCGTCTCCGAGGTATCCGGAATTCCGATGCAGGACATCGCGGTCGGAGTCGACGGCTGCTCGGCGCCGAATTTCGCGCTGCCGTTGCGGGCCACGGCCACCGCATATGCCCGCTTGGCCGATCCGACCGGGTTGCCGCGCGAGCGCAGAAAGGCCCTTGAGCGGATCCACGTCGTCATGACGGGCTTCCCCTCGCTGATCTCCGGGCCGGGGCGATTAGACACCCAGCTGATGGAGGTGAGCGCGGGGCGGGTGCTGGCGAAGAGCGGCGCGGAGGGGTATCTGGGCCTGGCGATCCGTCACGGACAGGAGGCCGCCCTGGGCGTGGCTCTCAAAGTGATCGACGGCGACCTGAAGGCGCGGGCGAAACCGCTGATTGCGCTTGAGGTCCTGCGTCAGCTGGAAGCGCTCGACGAGGCGGCCGCGTTCCGGCTTGAGGCGGGCATCGAAGCCGAGGTCAAATCCTACCGCGGGGAGATCGTGGGCAAACTGGAAGCGTGCTTCGAACTCGACTGGACTCATGACTAGCCCCGACCCCGCACGCTATCCGGGCCTGCAGCGCGCCGCCAAAGAATTAATCGGAATTGAGCTCGGAGCGGAACATCTTGAATCGTTCCGCTGGTACGGTGAAGAACTCCGAAGTTGGAATCAGCGCTTCAATCTGACCGCCATCACCGAGCCGCTTGAGGTCGAGGTCAAGCACTTCCTGGATTCGCTAACCTGTCTGTTGGCCATGGAGCGAGAGCCGCGCGGGCGGTTGATTGACGTGGGGACCGGAGCCGGCTTCCCCGGCATCCCGCTCCGAATGGTGTGTCCCAAGCTGCGCGTTACGTTGGTCGAATCAACGAGGAAGAAGGCCGATTTCTGCCGGCACATCGTCGACGGGCTCGGGTTGAAGGGCGTTGAAGTCCGAAACGACAGGGTGGAAGAGGTGGCACGGGAGAGCGGGCACCGTGAGGCGTATCGCTGGGGTGTGGCGCGTGCGGTGGCCTCGTTGGATGTTGTCGGAGAATATGTCCTGCCGCTGCTCACGCTCGGCGGTCGGCTGATCGCGATGAAAGGCGAAACGGGGCCCGCCGAGGTCCAGGAGGCCGAAGCGGCGCTGGGTGTGCTTGGCGGGGAGGTGGAGCGCCTCGTGCCGGTGGAGCTGCCGACCGTGCCCGAGACGCGCTACCTGGTGCTGGTGGATAAGGTCTCGCGCACCCCGAACCGCTATCCGCGCCGCGTGGGTGTCCCCGAGAAGCGCCCGATAAGTGCCGGCCTGCAAGGATAGGACTAGCCGTCGTAGGGGGACAGGCTGCCCTGTTCGATGCGCCAAAGCGCGGCCCGCCGGCGAAATGCCTCGCTGAACATCTCCTTGTCCGCAGCGGTGAGCACAGCCTGGTTGACCTGAAGCACGCGGTCCAGAAGCTCATCGCGGCGCTGGGCGTCGAGCTCGGCCAGCACTTCGTCAAGCAGCAGAACCGGCCACTCGCCGGTGCGGGCCTTGAGCCACTCCACTTCGGCAATCTTGGTCGCCAATATGGCGGTCCGATTCTGCCCTCGTGAACCGTACAGCTGCAGATCAACCCCCGTGGCTTCGAAGCGGAGGTCGTCGCGGTGAGGACCGATCCGTGTCACGCCCCGTTCGATGTCGCGGCGACGCGAGGCGCGCAGGCCATCCAGAAGTGCGTTACGCATCTGTCCCTCGCCGACGGCCGTCCTGTCCACCGGCGCCTCCAGCCCCAAGTCCAGCTGGCCGTCGCGCTGGGAGAGCGGGTCGAACGACGGCGCGTAGGTCAGCCGCAGCTGCTCCCGCCCCTGCGTGAGAGTCTCATGCACCGGCCGGGCCAGTTCCTCGAGTTCGCGCAACGCCAGTGCACGACCGCGAAGCAGAACGCTGCCGTGATCCGCGAGCTGTTCCTCCCAGATGTCGAGTTGAGCGCGCGCGCTGCCCCGCTCCTGGATCTGCTTGAGCAGCGCGTTGCGCTGGGACAGCGCTTTGCCGTACTCGGTGAGCGCCTTGCCGTAAAGCGGATCCGCCTGGATGATGACCGCGTCCAGGAAGCGGCGTCGATCCCCCGGGGAGCCTTCGACGATGGCGACGTCCTGGGGCAGGAACAACACGGCGTTGAAAGCGCGCGCCAGATCGGCGACCCGACGCTTGACGCCGTTGATCAAGATCTCTTTGCGCAGGCGTCCGTTGTTCGAGCCTTGGGCTTCGTCCAATACCAGGCGAATCTCCAGTCGATGGAGCCGATCGCCCCGATCCACCTCGGCCACGATGCGGCTGACGGGGGTCGGATCGTCGAGCGCCAGGAAATTAATCAGCTGACGATCGCGGGTCGAGTGGGGTGAGGAGGCACCCGTCAGATAGTAAAGCGCCTCGAGCAGGCTGGTCTTGCCCTGGGCGTTGGCGCCCATCAGCAGTGTGGGGCCGGACGACAGGTCGACCTCGAGGCGGACAAAGTTGCGAAAGTTGGTGAGCGAAAGGTGGCGGATCAGCATGGGGAGTGTCTGCGCTGAGGTCGCGAGCGCCTGCGCCGGGGAGGCGGGAAGGCCCGGCGGGGGCTGGGCTCAGACCCGGCGGCCGGATTGAGGGGCTTCAGCCTGCTCCTCCTCATCGACCTGCCATACCTGCGTGGCCCGGTCGATGAACAGGACCCCGTCGAGATGGTCCACCTCGTGCTGAAAGATGCGGGCCAGCCACCCTTCGGCCTCGATTTGGGTCATCTCGCCAGCGGGGGTGAAGGCCCGCAGGGTCACCGAACGGGGGCGCTCGACCTCGCCAAAATAGCCTGGCAGCGACAGGCAACCCTCGTCGCCCACCAGCGTTTCGGCGCTGCGGCGGACGATCTCGGGGTTGACCAGCTTGTACAGTTCGGGTTCGCCGGGGGTCGCCTCCGCGTCCTCGAGACCCTGCTTGTATTCGACCACGATCACCCGCTGGCTGACGCCGACCTGGGGCGCGGCCAAGCCCACGCCTTCGGCGTGGCGCATGGTCTCGACCATGTCCTCGACCAGTGACTGCAGGTCGCTGGTGAAGGCGCGCACTTTTTCGGCCGGGTTGCGCAGTACCGGCGCTGGCGGGGTCAAAATTTCACGGATAGTCATCGGTATCGGTAGCTTGTCTACGTTCGTGTTTCTGCGAAGCGATCTCTGCGTGGTAGACGTCCAACCATTCTACCATCTCGCGCTTTCGTTCCTGCTCCTCGGCCTCGCGCTTGCGGGACAGAAAAGCCTCCTGCGCTCGCACGACATCCTGCTGGACCGCGTTGGGATGGAATACGCCTTCGAAATCCAGCTGTTCGGCGCCGACGTTCACCCGCACGTCGCCGAAATCGAGCAACAACCCGATGATCCCGCGGCGATCGACTTCCGTGCTGAGGATGTTCTCGAGCGGGGCGGCCCGGCGCAGCTCGCGGCCCAGCGGTTTGCGGTAGACGTCGATCACGTGCGTGCGCGAGACCTGGTAAATGTCGTTGGCCCAATCGGCGAACCGGTAGAGCCACCAGGCCACCGCGGCCACCAGCGCGCCGCCAGCCAAGAGTGGGAACGCGGGCAGCGGCCGCGGCGGGAGCAATCCACCGAGCCGGGCACCGATGACTCCGATGATCAGCAAAAACAGCGCCGAGGGCAGTCCGATCTCCCGCAGCAGCACGGCCCAGTGCTTGCGGTAGGTGATGACGCCGGCCTCCTCGAAGCGCAGCTCAAAGTTCCAATGGTTCAGGCCGATCTCGCGTGCAGCGTCGGACTCGCCCGGCGGTGCGGCCGGCGCCGACTCTGGATCGGAGTCGGCCCCCGACTCTTCCCCGCCCTCGACCAGGCCCCTCACCGCTTCCAGCTTGGCGGCCCGGCCCGACTCTCGCTGGTCCACCTGAAGCCGTCGCCAGCGTTCTTCGATGATCGCCGCGACGGCTTGGGGACGTCCGACGTGCTCGAATTGAATCTCACCCGTATAGGTTCGGATGACCACATCGCCATAGCCGATCCAGCGGCCGAGCATGTCGCTGCTCACGCTGACGGCGAGAACCTGATGCAGTGGGGTCTCGACCCGGCTGTCGTAAATGGCAACGACCTTTTCAACCCACACTGCCCGCTGGTCCGTGACGATATAAAAATCGTTGCGCCAGTCGATCCACTGCCAGAGCGCGAGGCCGGCGCTGATGACCGCCAGCAGCGCCGAGGCCCAGGCGTACAGATTCACAACCGTCGTGGTTGACCACCAGGCGAGAGCCGCCGCCCCCGCGGCCAAACCCGCGGGAAGGATCAGTCGGTATGCGAGCAGCGAAGCGTGGCGCCGCCCCAGCGCGAAGGCCGCCTCGTCCTCGGCCAACCAGTTGAACTTCCTTTTCAACAGGAACGCCTGGGTCTGCGCGGTGAGTCTCATACTGGCCAACGACGCAGGATGGCTCTCCAGGAATCGGTAGAGGGAGCTTTTGTCCCATATCAGAAGCTCACAGGGGCCCTCGGCGCGGACCGCGGCGGGGAATGAACGGGCGGTCATGAGCTCCCGAGCGCCGAGCAGGGATCCCTCTTCCATACGCTGCCGTCGGAGGGGGCGGCCTCTGTCGTCCTGCCCAAGCAGAGCCAAGGAGCCCTTGAGGACGATGTGAAGACCGTCCGGGCTGTCGCCTTGCACGAACAGGAGTTCACCGGCTGCCAAGGAGCGCCGCTCCAGGTTCTCGGCCAAACTCTGCAGGTGCGCCTCGTCCAGCCCCCGGAGAAAGTGAGTCAGCTTGAGCTGACGGACGATCTCCTCTGTGAGCATGCACCGATTGTAGCATGGGGGGCCTGTGCTATAATCGCCGCGATTTCAGGGAGGAGTTGAGTTGGCGAGACGGCGTTCCCAAAGCTCCGCCAGGCGATCCCGGAAACGCAAGGCCCAAGGTGGCTCCATTCGGTTTCTGAGCAGTCCCCTACAGGCGATCAAGGCATGGATTGGGCGCGGCCTCAGCGCGCTCTGGCTGAAGCTCACGGCCCGCAAGGCCGAGGCGGTCGGCCTTGTATTCGCCGTCCTCGGTGTCATGACCTTGCTCCTCCTGCTTTCCCCCAATCAGAGCCCCCTGGGAAGCACGTGGCTGCGGGTTTTGCGCTTCCTGTTCGGTTGGGGAATGCTGGTGTTGCCACTGGGGCTCGTAGCGCTTGGACTTTGGCTCCTGCTGCGTACGTTTGAAGCGGAACTGCCCCAGCTTAGGACCGGGCAGCTCACGGGTTCGGTCATGCTGCTGGTCGCCGCGTTGATTCTTCTGCAGCTGGCCGATGGCCGCATGGACATGGGAGAGGCGCTGGCGACGGCGCGATCCGGTCGAGGCGGCGGCTTCATTGGGGCCGTGCTGCTGGGCGCGCTGATCGAGGGTTTCGGTGGGCCGGGAGCCGGGGTGGTGCTTGCGACGTGGTTGTTGATCGGCGCTACGTTCGCCGCGGGTCGCTCCATGCCCGATCTCTTGCGCTCGGTCGCGCGCGCGACGAACGAGGCCTCGCGGACCGTGGGCGAATGGGTTCGGCCCGCACTCCGGCCCGAGCCGGCCGGCGTTGGAGCTCCGTCCGGGCCGCCGGGAGAGAGCGGCGAAGCGGGGGCCGCCGCGAGCGCGCAGAAGGAGGACATTCCCTCACCGTCGTTGTCGGACGAGGCGGCCGATCCCGAGTGGAAGATGCCGAACTGGGCCCGGATCCTGGAGCCGGGCGAGGAGGGCAGCGCCGATACGAGCTTCAACCGCGACCGGGCCCGGCTTATCGAGGACACACTGCAGTCGTTCGGAGCACCGGTCCAGGTTGTGGAGATCAATCAGGGTCCAACCATCACTCAGTTCGGTGTCGAACCGGACTTCGTCGAGAGCCGCGGCGGGCGGCGCACCAAGGTGAAAGTGAGCAAAATCTCCTCATTGGCGGATGATCTGGCGTTGGCGCTGGCCGCGCCCTCCATCCGGGTCGAAGCCCCGGTGCCGGGTAAGGGCTACGTCGGGATCGAGGTTCCGAACCCGCACGACTCGCTGGTGGCCCTGCGTGATGTCATGGAGTCCCAGACCTTTCAACGCATCGACTCACGGTTGCGGCTCGGACTGGGGCGTGACGTCTCCGGACGGCCGGTGGCCGCCGACCTGGCGAGCATGCCGCACCTGCTGATCGCTGGCGCCACGGGCTCTGGGAAGTCCGTGTGCATCAACTCCGTGATCGCCTGCCTCTTGCTGCAGAACACCCCCGCTCAACTTCGCTTCATCATGATCGACCCCAAGCGGGTCGAGCTGACCATGTTCCACGACATCCCTCATTTGTTGGCCCCGGTCGTGGTCGATCTGCAGCGGGTCGTGCCCGTGCTGCAGTGGGTGTCGCGCGAGATGGACGAACGCTACCGGCGCTTCTCCGAGCTCGGGGTGCGCAACATCGCCGACTACAACGCTCGGATGCGGGGCCAGGAGGAGCGCGAGCTGCCCTACTTGGTCCTGATCGTCGATGAACTGGCGGACCTGATGATGATGGCGCCCAATGAGACCGAGCGGCTGGTGACTCGCCTTGCGCAGCTGGCACGGGCCACCGGGATTCACCTGGTGATCGCCACCCAGCGGCCTTCGGTGGACGTCGTTACCGGTCTGATCAAGGCCAACTTCCCCGCCCGGATCGCCTTCGCGGTCGCCTCTTCAGTGGACAGTCGGGTGATCTTGGACCAGGCCGGAGCCGAACGGCTCTTGGGGCGCGGGGATATGCTGTTCCATCCGCCGGATGCGGCGATGCCCAAGCGCCTGAAGGGCGTGTACGTCTCCGACGCCGAGCTCAACCGACTGCTCCGCTACTGGCGAACCGAGTCCTTAGCTGAGAACGACGGTTCCGGTGAACCGCTCGAGGAGATCGAGGGAGAGCGGTTGCCGGGCGGCGCCCCGCTGAAGCAGGCTCCCTTGTGGGAGGAGATCGAGGAGGAAGTCGAGGAGACCGACGATATGTTCGATGAGGCGGTCGGTCTGGTTCGTCGCCGGCAGCGGGCTTCGATCTCGATGCTTCAGCGCAGGCTGCGCATTGGCTACACTCGGGCGGCTCGCTTGATCGATCAAATGGAACGCCAAGGCATCGTCGGTCCGGAACCCGGCGGCTCAAAGGCGCGCGAAGTGCTGGACTACGGCGGGATGGAGACCGAAGGTGGGGATTGAGGCCCGAAATACGCGCTTCCCCGCCTCGGTCGGCGATGATATGCTAGGGTCGCTTTGCAGGATCAGCATTCGCCTGCCGCTCAGGCGGTGAAATTCAGGCGTGCCGCCAGGCGGGCAAAGGGTGTACATACCGACGCTTTTCCGGGAAAGGGGTGATACGCGAGCGATTTTTGGAACGTGCAACTATAAATCTTGAGCATTCACCTACCGTTAGCAGGGCTCTCCAACCAAGGAGGAGAATCAACGATGAATAAGAGGTTTTACGCCGTTCTGTCGCTCCTGGTCACCGCCGCTCTGGTACTGGCGGCCTGTGCGCCCGGGGCGACCCCTGAGCCTGAGGAAGAGGCCTCCCTCGCCTGCCAGGTGACCGACGTCGGCGGGATCGACGACAAGTCGTTCAACGCCACCGCCTGGAAGGGCGTGCAGGACGCCGAGCAAGAGCTCGGCATCGAGGGGCAGTTCCTCGAATCGCAGGAGCAGGCGGACTACAGCGAGAACATCAACGCCTTCATCGAGGAGGGCTGCGGGATCATCATCACCGTGGGCTTCCTGCTGGGGGACGCGACGCAGCAGGCGGCTGAGGCCAATCCGGATCAGCTGTTCAGCATTGTCGACTTCGCCTACGATCCGCCGATCCCGAACGTGCAGGCCCAGATCTTCAACACGGACGAAGCGGCTTTCCTGGCCGGCTATTTGGCGGCTGGCATGACGGAAACCGGAACGGTGGGCACGTTCGGTGGGCTGCAGATCCCGACCGTCACGATCTTCATGGACGGCTTCTACTATGGGGTGCAGCACTACAACTCCGAGAAGGGCGCCGACGTGCAGGTGCTGGGCTGGGATCCCATGGCCCAGACCGGACTGTTCGCCGGCAACTTCGAGAGCACGGACGACGGCCGGCGCCTTGGTGAGTCCCTGATGGATGAGGGCGCGGACATCATCCTGCCCGTGGCCGGTCCAGTGGGGCTGGGCACCGCCGCGGCCGCACAGGAGCGTGGCGGCGTGTACATCATCGGTGTGGACTCGGATTGGGTTGTCACCAACTCCGAGTACTCGGACATCACCCTGACGTCCGTGATGAAGCTGATGGATGTGACCACGTTCAACGCGATCGAGGACGCGCTGGACGGTGAGTTCGAGTCGACGACCGTCGTCGGTACGCTCGAGAACGGTGGCGTTGGCTTGGCTCCTTATCACGAGATGGCGGACATGGTGCCGGATGAACTGGACGCTGAGGTCCAGTCGGTGAAGGAAGGCATCATCGCCGGCGAGATCAGCCCGAGCGGCGGGCAGTAAGCCCGAATAGCTTGCGTGCCGAGAACTGAGAAGGGGCTGGTCCATGACCAGCCCCTTCTGGGTTTGGGGGTTCGGTTCCGAGCCCCTTTGTCCTACAAATCGGGCGTGGTAAAATCACGCAGCGCCATCGGACCGGCAGGGTGGAAGCATGGCTCCCGTACTTGAACTGCGCAACATCACCAAGCGTTTCCCGGGCGTTCTGGCCAACGATCATATTGATCTGACCCTCGAACAAGGCGAAATCCACGGCTTGTTGGGTGAGAACGGGGCCGGCAAGACGACGCTCATGAACATCCTCTACGGCCTGTATCAGCCGGACGAAGGCGAGATCCACGTCCGGGGCGAAAAGGTCGAGATCCACGAACCCAACGACGCCATCGACGTTGGCGTGGGGATGGTGCACCAGCACTTCATGCTCATCCCGGTGTTCACCGTCACCGAAAACGTGATGCTCGGCCACGAGCAAGTAAAGGGTGGGGGGGTGCTGGATCGCGCCACCGCCGCGGCCCAGGTCCGCGAGATCTCCGAGAAATACGGATTCGAGGTGGACCCGGATGCCTATGTGAGCGACCTGCCGGTGGGGGTTCAGCAGCGGGTCGAGATTATCAAGCTCCTGTTCCGGGAGGCCGACATCCTGATCCTGGACGAGCCCACCGCCGTCCTCACCCCGCAAGAGGCCAACGAGCTGTTCAAGATCATGCGCTCGCTGGCGGAGCAGGGCAAATCCATCATCTTCATCACCCATAAGCTGCGCGAGGTCCTGGAGGTCGCCGATCGAATCACCGTGATCCGGTCCGGCAAAGTCGTGGGCACCACGACGCCCGAGGAGGCCGACCGCAACAAGCTGGCCGAGATGATGGTGGGGCGCGAGGTGAAGCTCGAGGTTGAAAGGATGAAGGCCGAGGTTGGCGAGCCGGTGCTTGTCGTAGACGACCTCGTCGTTACCGACGAACGTGACCAAATCGCGGTCGACGGTGTCTCGTTCGAGGTCCACGCCGGGGAGATTTTCGGCGTTGCCGGCGTGCAGGGCAACGGCCAGACCGAACTCGTCCGCGCCGTTACCGGTCTGCGTCAACCCCACTCTGGAAGAGTGACTTTGTTGGGCCAGGACATCACCCGCGCCGATCCGCGCACGATCACGGAGCTGGGCGTTGGCCACGTGCCGGAGGACCGGCAGAAGGACGGGTTGGTGCTCTCCTATCCGGTGGCCGACAATCTGGTGCTGAACACCTATTACCGCTCTCCGTTCGCTCAAGGCGTCCAGCTGCGGCGGGGAGCCATCCTTGACGCGGCCCGTGAGCGAATCGAGGAGTTTGACATTCGGACACCGAGCCCGCTGACGCTGGCCTCGACGCTCTCGGGCGGAAATCAGCAGAAGCTGATCGTCGCTCGAGAGTTTTCGCGTCCGATCAAACTCATGGTGGCCTCACAGCCCACCCGCGGGCTGGACGTCGGCTCGATCGAGTACATCCACAATCGGTTGATGGAGGGTCGGGACGAGGGCACCGCGATCCTGCTCGTTTCGCCGGAGCTGGACGAGGTCATGCAGCTCTCGGACCGCATCGCGGTGATGTATCGAGGTCGGATCGTGAAGGTCCTGGACGCCGACAAGGCCACCAAGGAATACGTGGGATTGCTCATGGCGGGCGTCGATCCGGAGGAGATCGAGTCGCCGCAGGAGGTGTCGGACCGGGCCGAAGTGACGCTTTAGGCAAGGACTCGTATGGCGGAGAACGAGGAAGAGAGAAACCAGAAGGACGCAGGCGAGATTCTGCTGGAGGAAATGCAGGACGCCGCGCCGGCGGAGATGGTGTGGTGGCGTCGGGCCGGGCGTGCGATGCTGGTGCCGGCACTGGCGGTCTTCAGTGGACTGATTTTGGGCGGCGTCTTCGTCTTCCTGACGACCGAGAGCCTCTACACCGGTTGGGCCCAATCGCCGTTTATCGGCTTGGGCAACGGTCTTTCGGCGGTGTGGAATTCCTACCTGGGACTGTTCCGCGGCGCGTTCGGCAACCCGGCCAGAATCGTGACCGCGCTGCAGTCCGGGGAGGCGGAGGCGATCCGGCGGGCCTTCAACCCCTTCATGGAGAGTCTGGTCACCAGTACACCGCTCATCTTCGCCAGTCTGGCGGTCGCGCTAGGTTTCCGAGTGGGTTTATTCAACATCGGCGCCGAAGGTCAGCTGTTCATGGGCGCCACGACCGCCGCGTTCGTCGGCTTCAGCATCACCGGCCTGCCGGCCATCATTCACCTGCCGTTGGCTTTTCTGGCGGGTGCGATCGGCGGCGGGATCTGGGGCTTCATCCCCGGCTGGCTCAAGGCGCGCACCGGCGGCCACGAAGTGATCAACACCATCATGATGAACTTTATCGCCATCCGGCTGACCGA
>CAZFCJ010000058.1:0-22930 GCA_964517315.1 uncultured Anaerolineaceae bacterium
GGCGCAGCGCGGTGGCGACCTGCATGGCGCTGATGCCGGTGCCGGTGGAGACGCGGGTTACGGTTTGCACGGGCAGCCCCGAGAGGCGGGCGATCTCAAAGTTGCCGTCCAGCCCGTAGTCGTCGGCCAGGAACGAGTTCTGGCGGTCGACGTGCCAGCGGCCGAAGAGCGTGTGCTGCTCGTCGCGGAAGATGACCTTGCCGTAGGAGAAGTAGGAGTGCGCGCTTTTGTGGGCGACCGGTTGTGACGAATCCCGGTTGAGCGGCAGGCGGACGCCGTAATGGCGGGCGAGTTCGAGCAGACGGGGCAGAAGATAGGAGTCGCCGTAGGCGCTCAAGATCAGATCCGGATCGTGCTGTTCGAGCAGGTGGCGCACCCCGTACAGCAGGTGCCGGCCGCGGCGGCGGGGGAACCGGTAGGTGTCGTCCCCGACCCCGACGAGCAGGTCGCCGCGGTGGCCGCGGCTCGGGTTCTTGAGCTCGCCGTCCAGGCGCAGCGTCATGACCCGCAGCGGGGGCAGCTCGTAGTCGACGTCCCATGGGCTGTCCAGCGCGTGCAGCGATTGGATCCAGCCATCGCGCAGTTCCACCGCGCAGTAGGCCAGCGGGAACGCGCCGCGCGCCAGGACGTAGCGCTGCGGCAGCGGGACGTCGGCGTTGTAGTAGGTCAGATCGGGCTTGGCGTCGGCGACCGTGCGCAGCACCCGCGGCAGCTCGCCGGGGTGCCGGACCCTGACTTCGAGCACTTCGATCTCGCGGTTGAGAAACAGATCGTGACGTTCGGCGCGGCGCAGCTCGACGGGCGCACGCCGGGCGCGCAGGCCGCGCCACACGGCGCGCAGCTCAGGGCGCGGGCCGTGGACGTAAAAGGCCGGGGAGAAGCGGTCGCGCAGCAGATGAGCCCGTCCCTGGCGGTCCAGCAGCCACACCGCCATGGCATCGCCACGGGGGTAGGCGTCGAAGAGCCAGCCGTGGATCAGCATCTAGCAACTAGCGCCGAGCGCTGAGCACGGAGAGAAGCTGGCCCATCATGGTCCCTCGGTCGGCGAGGCGGCTGGCCGGGTGGGGGCAGCAGAAAGATTTTCGTCTTGACCGGGACCCAGACCAAACGGAAGCAATCGATGGGTTCGCCGCGTTCTCCGTGGTCAGGGATTTTCCGGTCCGGCCCCGATGCCTCACCGGCAGTGCCCTCTGGCTCCGTCCGTGCGCCGTATGGGCCCATGGCCGCGCATCCCTACGACGGCAGCGCGCGGTGATCCCGCTGCCGGGCGAGCTCGGCCTCGAGCCCCTCGATGCGTCGGCGCAGATCTGTGACCTGCTTGCGCTCCTCCACGAGCATCGACAGCAACATGACCTCAAACGGCAGCAGGTGGGAGGCGTACGCCGCGGCGGAGAGATGCTGACGGGCGTCGGCCAGCAGCTCGTCGAAGGCGGCCTGGTCCTCCCGGCGCAAGGCGCGGCGGAAGCGCGCCAGCGACTGCTGTTCCTGCAGGAAGGCTTGTGTGATGGAAGGAAGCGTGCGTCCCATAGTGAGCTCCTGACTTCTGGCGGCTAGCAGTTAGCCCCTAGCTGCGGTGGCGTTCATTCGAACAGTTTCGGCTGCAGCGAGGGATGTTCCTCGGGCGGCCGCAGCAGCCAGGCCCCGTCGGCGGCGGCCTGCAGCCGGTCGAGCAGCGGCCAGCGGTCCTTCACCAAGCTGCGCGGCTCTTGGGCGCTGACGATCACTGGCCCCACGGCCGCCAGCCGCTTGAGGTGGGACACGACGGCGGCCAGCAGGCGCTCGACATCGCGCAGCGGCACGCTTTCGTCGTAGAAGGTATCGAGCAGGTTGAGGACGAAGAGCGGCTGGGGCTCGGCCGGGCTGCTCTCGAGCAGGTCGGCCAGCTGGAAGCAGGTGAAGGCGCGCGAGAGGCGCACCCGCTCAAGCAGCGCGTGGGCGTCGGGCCCGAGGCGTCGGGCCAGGCGGGCGACGAAGTACCCGTCGAAGCAATTCCCGCCGTCAAAGACGTGCACCTCGTCGCCGCGCGCGGCGACCAGCGTGAGCATGGCGAGCAGCGTGCGGGTGGGAGCGCGCGCACCCCACAGCAAAGTGATGCGGGGTGCGAGCGCGCTGTCGATCAGTTGGGGATCGAGATGGGGAACAGCCAGTCGCAGCTGGTCCTGGGCGAGCGGTTCTGGCAACATGGGCCCTCCTTGGCTCTGACTAGAACGTATGTTCTATTTTAGGGCCGGGAAGAAGGGGGTGCAATCCCACGTCGGGTGGAACTTGCCCCGGTCTATACACCCCACGCGAGGGGGAGGGAACGGGGCGGTTGGGCAGGGGTCAGCCTGGGCTGGCGGGGACGGGCGCGCCTTCACGCCACGCCCAAGCTCGATTGCGCCCTGCCTGTTTGGCCGCGTACATCGCTTGATCGGCGTGCTCGACGAGGGTTTCGAGGTCGGGCGGCGAGCCTTCGGTGCTGGTCATGCCGATGCTCACGGTGAGCTCCAAGTCGCCGCTGTCGGTGGCGAAGGGGTCGGCTTCGATGTTCGCCCGCAGGCGTTCGGCGACGATGACCGCTGAAGCGGCATCGCAGTCCGGCAGCAGCACCACGAACTCCTCGCCGCCATAGCGGCTGATCACATCGATGCCTCGCACCTGAGAGCGCAGGCGCTGGGCAACGCCGGCCAGAACTTGATCCCCGATGACATGCCCGTGCGAATCGTTCAACACCTTGAAGTGATCCAAGTCCAGCAGGAGAAGGGAAAGCGGGCGATCAAAGCGATGGACCCACTCCATCTCACGTTGGGCCAATTGGGTCAGGCCCCGGCGGTTGTAGAGACCGGTGAGCGGGTCCGTCAAGGCCAACTGCTCCTTCTGCGCGTACAGACGGGCGTTCTCGATGCTCGTGGAAACGCTAGCGGCCACGGTTTGCGCCAGCGTGATCTGATCCTCGGAAAAGCCGATTGCTGGTTTCAAGCGCAGGAGGGCCATGGCCCCCAGCAGACGCTCGTGAGTGACAAGCGGCGCGATCAACATGCTGTGAACGTTCAAAGTCCGCCGCCAGACGGCAGGTATCTCACGATCTTCGGACTGCGGACTTAGGTTGATGACCTGGTACGGGGTGGCCAAATCCTCTAGGAAAAGCCACTCGGACTCGAAGCCCTCCTTCTCGAGTCGACTGAGCTCATCCGGTGGCATGCCGTTGCGCGCGCTTTGGGCGCTCTCGAGTGTGAGTTCCCCGGTCTCCGTGTCGAGGAGGAACAGCAGGCACCGATCGGCCTCGGTCGCCACTGCCGTCAGGCGCGCCACCCGGCGCAGCACCGTTTCGAGGTCGAGGGAGGAGCTTGTCACCTGGGTGATGTCCTGCTGGATCGCGGTCCACTGCCGCCGCTGCTGTTCGGCCTCGAAGAGGCGGGCGTTTTCCAGGGCGATGGCGACATGATCGGCGAAGGCGGTGGCGAGCTGGGCGTGTTCGTGATCGAAATGCCCTGGTTGGGCGCGGTCCACCGTAAGCATCCCGATCACGCGCTCGCCGAGGATGAGCGGTACGCCCAGCCACGATCGGATGTGGTCGTGGGGTGGATCGCGGAATGGGGGGTGGACCGAAGGGGCGTCGTCCAGGATGTACGGCTCTCCCGTCTCGATCACGACCGTGTTCGGGTTGTCGGCCGGCACCGGGAAGCGGATCCCGACCACCGTTTCGGGCTGGTCCCAACCGCGGCCGCCGACGATCTCCACATATCCGTCGCCCAGTACCTGCACCGAGGCGCTGTCGTACGGCAGGACTCGTTCAAGCTGCTTGAGGATGCGCTGGATGGTCTCATCACGGTCGAGCGAGGCGGTGATCGTAGCCGCTGCAGCGGCGAGGGTGCCCAACTGATCGGCGCGGCGGTCGGCGTCGAGCGCCGCGTCACGCTGCTGCCGGATCGTGATGTAGGCGAACAGAGAGACCATCGTATAGATCGATCCGGCGGCGAGCCAGTCTATGGGCGAGGACGTCTGCAGGACTCCCGAGCCGAGCACCCCCAGCAGATCGAGCGCCGCCAGGGAGCCGCCCAGGAACACCGTCACGCTGGTCAGCAACAGGACCGCTCCGGGACCGATCAGCGCAGCGGCCATCAGAGTCACGATGGCGTTGATGCCGGCGAGCGTGATCGGTGAGGCTTCATAGGATGCCAAGATGGAGAAGTTGGCCAGCGCCCAACCCATGCTGGGGAGCAAGTAGCGCGCGGCCTGGACGCGCCCAATTCTCACGAGCGCCCAGGAGATCAACACCAGGGACGTGGCGGCCACCGGAGGCGCCAATTTATTCGCGGCGGATCCAAGGAAGACGTGCACGATCGTTCCCACCGCACTGACCAGGAGTGCCGAACCCAGCACGAGTTCGAAGATCCGACGGTCGCGCGAATCCCCATCTCCCGCGCTGCTGGCCGGGTACTGGGGGGAGTCTAAGTTTCTGCCACGGTCCATGGTTCCTTGCTGACTGCCCTCAAAGGCTTCCGAATTCGGCTTCCGTTGAAGTCCCGGGCGCCGGGATCAATCACTGGCGAGCGTTGAGGGCGCGTCGAGAAATGGTCTTGGCGCTAGATTATACCGACGCTGCCGGCTGGAGTCACCTTGGGCTGGCCACGGGCGGTGGGTTAAGCGACCGCAGGGACGGGAGGCTCGGGCCCGTAACCCGCTTCCAACAGGGCCCAGGTCCTTGGGTGTTCGGCGTACGCACCACGGTAGGAAGGGGGCAGCATGGCCGCAATGCGGCACATCACCTCATCGGTGTTGCGCCGCAGGTCGGCAGATCGGTTCTTTTCGGAAACGGGGGGTAGCGTGAGCGGGGGCCCGATGCGCATGGTCAGGCGCGGCCGCCGAAACTGGAGCAGGTTGCGGCCGACCGCTTCCGTTCCGGTGATCGCGGCCGGCACAACCGGTGCCCCCGACTCGGAGGCCAGGTAGGCGATCCCGGTCTTGCCCCGGGCCAGCGCGGCCTTCGAGCTGCGCGTCCCTTCCGGGGCCATGCCGAACGCTTTGCCGCCCTTCAGGGCTTTCAAGGCCGCGTCCAGGGCCCGGCGGTCCACCAGGCCACGTTGAATGAAGATCGACCCCCCGGCCCGCAGCAAGGGGCCAAAGAGAGGATGGCGCTCATACTTCTCGGCCGCCCAGCCGATGATGTGCGGCCCGCCGATGTTCCCATACACCAAGGGTACATCGAACACCCCCAGGTGGTTGATGGCAAAGATGTAAGGGGGCTGTGGTACATTATTCAGCCCCTCCAGCTCTTGCCGGGTGAGGAGATTAACGACCAGGCGGAACAGGTTTTTGAGGCTGCGAGCCAGCATGAATGGACCTCCGCGCGCGGCGCCCGGCTGATTGTAGCCCCGCGGTGCCAGTGTTACAATCTCAGAGACTTCAGGTGAATGAGATGAAGCCCACCATCCAGGTCGAACAAATCGATCTCGCTCAGAAGCGTCAAGTGCGGCAGTTTCTCGATCTGCCGTTTCGCCTCTATCGGGGCCACCCTCTCTGGGTGCCGCCGATCCGCATGGACGCGCGCACCCAGCTCGACCCGGAAAAGCACCCGTTTTATGAACACTCCGGCGCCGAGTTCTTCCTGGCGCGGCGGAACGGCGCCGTTGTAGGGCGGCTCGCGCTGCTGGAGAACAAGCCCTACAACCAGT
The DNA here is from genome assembly GCA_964517315.1 of uncultured Anaerolineaceae bacterium. Classification (GTDB taxonomy): domain Bacteria; phylum Chloroflexota; class Anaerolineae; order Anaerolineales; family E44-bin32; genus DASWJQ01. Next base: position 5,655 of record CAZFCJ010000058.1, read on the forward strand.
ACCATGAGGTGCGCCAGGCTCAATTCTACTTGTTCGAGTGCGAGCAGGATTTCGCGGTCGCGGAATCCCTGTTCCAGCACGCGTTCGACCGCTGCCGTGACCGGGGGCTCGATCAGATCGTCGGCCCCAAAGGGTTCAGCGTGTTTGACGGTTATGGGCTGCTGACGGAGGGCTACGAGTTTCGCCCCGCCATGACCATGATGAATTACAACCCTCCATACTACCCCGAGTTCGTTGAGCGGTTGGGGTTCGAAAAAGAGGTCGATTTCGTTTCCTGCTACATCAGCGCAACCTCATTTCAGATGCCCGAGCGCATCCACCGCATCGCCGCCCGAGCGGCCAAACGCAGCGGGCTGGAGGTGCGCCGTTTCGATAACAAGCGCCAGCTCATGAAGTGGGCCGACCGCATCGGCGAAACGTATAACCGGACGTTCGTCGAGAACTGGGAGTATTATCCGTTGAGCGAGGCGGAGATCGAGTTCCTCAAAGACAATTTGATGACGATCGCCGATCCAAAACTGATGAAGATCATCACCCACGGCGAAGACGTGGTCGGTTTCCTGTTCGCCTTCGCCGACGTCTCGACCGCCATCCAGCGCAGCCAAGGACGGCTGTTCCCATTTGGCCTTATCGACATTCTCATTGAATCCGGGCGAACGGATTGGATCTCACTGAACGGCGCCGGGATACTGCCCGAGTTTCAAGGCCTCGGTGGAAACGCACTGCTTTACAGCGAGATGGAGAAGACCGTCCGCGAAAATGACTACGGCTTCAAGCACGCCGACCTGACCCAGGTGGCTGAGACCGCGGTTCAAATGCGCCGTGACTTGGTCAACCTCGGGGGAGTTCCCTACAAGAACCACCGTGTCTATATTCGAAGCATTTGAATTGAGTGCTGGGCGGATGGCCCTGTGCATCCTCCTCCCCCGTCGACGGAAAGCACCAGGGAGTTGAATACGATGAGTGTGAACTTGGACAAAGTGCAGCAGGCGAAGGAGATCCATCCTTGGCTTGAGGAGTTGCGGGTGGCCTTCGTTCCCGGCGCAATGTCCAAATTGCTGGAGGAGGTGAGCGATAACCTGCTGCGCGAGCTCGACCGTCAAGGCCATCGGGTTCAGGAAGCTCCGAACGACGAGTCGGATGTGCTCCTGACGACCGCACCCTATGGTCAACCGCTCGGCTGGCGAGACTCCGTGCTCTTTTCGATGCGCCGCAAGTTCGACATTAACCATTCCCCGACAGTGTTTACGCTGGTGCACGCCACCCCCGATGCGCTTCAGTCCACGCTCGGCGATCTCGAGCGGGCCCTGCAAAAGGATCCCCCCGACCCGGAGGATTTCAAATTTCCCGGCCTGGCGCCGGATGCACCCAGTGTGCTGATCGAACAGGGACTGCGCGGGGGGGCAATTATGGCACTGGAGAGGGTTCTGCAAGCCCAAACCAAGAGCATCCGGATCATTCTCGTGGTCGGCGACGAAGAACCGGACTACGCATTTCATTTTGATCTCGTCGGTTCACACCCTCGCAGCCCGGCGGATGACCGGGAGGATTTCTACCGCGACATCGTGCTGCGCCTTGCTACGGCCGGGAGCACCGAAGAAGTCACGGAGCATGAAGCGATAGGCGAACCGATCGATCGTGAAGCGTGGCAGGCCCTCTCCACCGTCGATGCCATGCGCACCGCGGCCCGTGAATTCGACAAACGCCACTTCTTCACCGATATGATCCGCATCATGGATTTGGTGCAGGTCCCGGCGGTGGCCGACGCGATCGCCAGCCAATACAGTGAGGGTTGCTTTGCCACCTGGGAGCCGAGGTTGGAGGCCCTCGTGGCGACCGTGACAGGGAGCGCTCGCCCGGTGGACAAAGGTGATATCACCGAGGACGATGTGGCGGTCATCGTCGGCCTGCAGCCGGATGGCAGCGGCGCGCTGGTGCGCCATGTGGAAGGCAAGCGCAACGATCCGCCCTCCTCGGAGGCGGTCGAGATGATGGATATGGATGAGGTGCTGCCCACGATCACGCTAGGCCCGGAATGGTCGTTGGAGGCGGAGGTGCCTGTGATCCGTTCAAAGCTGCATGGGCATCGCGCGGTCGGAGCTTTCGACCCGCAGCTCGTCGAGCATGTGTATCTCGATCCGCCTTACTATCATTACCTCGTATCTTGCGCCACGGAGGCCCAGGCCAGGGCCATCAAGCAGGCCTTCGCTCGTTCCGAATCGCTGAGGAGCCCGGACGACCCGCGACAGCTCGTCTTCACGATCCTCCCCGGCCACGGCTGTGTGATTGCCGAAAAATGGATGCCGGGAAAGCGGCCTTTCGAGTTGATGTGGAAGGCGATGGATTCGGGCCAGCTCGAAATTGTCAACCGCATCCCCCAAGGCCCCTTGGCCTATGAGCCGGGACAGGACGGTCGCCTGCATCTGAAGACGCCAGAGTAGCGCGCCGCCGTTCTCGAGGGATGAGCAACCCCCGACGCGGCGACGGTCGGCGGCTCGGCAAATGACCGCTCGACCTCTACGGGCGTTGGACCATGACCTCGCCCCGGCGCCCACCTGCACCCGGATGCTCAGAGTCGGTCCGGTCCGCCGGTGGACGTACTGACGCCCCTGCGCGCGAAACCCTGCTGCACATCGACGTCGGCCAACGCCCCTTCCACTGCAGATTCCACGTCCATGTCCTGCGGCACAATCAGCGCCGAGCTGGACATGGACGCGCCGAGCCGGCCCGAGGCCTGGCGGCGCAGGTCGCCGCGGAAATCCAAGCTGTCATCACCCACCCCGCCCTGAAACCCCATGCGCCCCGACGCCGTCAGACCGCGATCCCCGGCCAGCGCTCGAGGCCGGCGGATTGGTGGATGGGTGAAAAGCCGAGCGACTGGTACAGTCGGCCGGCCGGTGAATCCTGGTCGGCGACGATCACTAGCCTGCGGAAATCATGGGTGACCACGGCGTGTCTTGAGGCTTCATACACGAGCGTGCCGGCGACCCCGCGGCGGCGGAACCCTGGGTGCGTCTGAACCGACTGGTAGCGGCCAAGGCCGGCGCGGCCGAAGATGCCCAGATCGGCCACCAACTCCTCGTCGAGGAAAGCCCCGTACCAGTCGCCCCAGCCCGCCCGCGCCATCGCCCGGCGCCGTTCCAATTGCTTCTGAAGGAAAGCGCGATGGGCCTTCGCCTCGTGCTCGGGATCACGGACCAGCATCTGATTCTCCCGCGCCTGCTCCCACTCGCGCAGGGTGGAAAGCGGGCGCACGCTGACGTCGTGGTTGTAGTGGCGGGGCATTTTCGCCTCCTCGGCCGCCAGCGCCTCCACCAGGTCGAGGCGGAATCCGTTCTCGAGGAACGGCTCGACGTGCCCCAGTTTACCGGTGGTGGAATCCCAGCCGAAGACCTGGTGTTGGACCTGGGGCGGGTGGCCGATCTCCTCGGCGAAAAGCGCTTGCCAGCGCGCCTTGTCGCCGGGCCCCGGCGGTTCCCGGAATAACAGAAAGTTGCCCCAGTAGAAATTGGGATTGTTCGGCGACTTGACGACCAGGTACTGGCCGCGATCGTCGATGTGGCCGTCGAATGCCAGCAGCATCAGGTCGGTGCGGTAGGCGAGGGATCGGACTTGGATGACGGCCTCCGGGGGATTGCCCCTGATGGTCGGCGTACTGCGGATCGGGCCACCATTGTCGCACGCGGGCGCCCGGATTGGCCAGGGTTATGCGAGGGGCTGTTCACCGTCGCGCGACCCTGCGGCCTGCCACCAGCGCACGCCCAGATCGAGCAGGAGCACGCGCAGCTCGGATTTGCTGCCGGCCTCGAACTTCTCGAGGATGTTGCGGACGTGGGTTTTGACCGTCTCGATGGAGATCACCAGCTGGCGGGCGATCTCGCGGTTGGTGAAGCCGCGGGCGATGAGCCGGGCGACGTCCTGTTGGCGGGGCGTCAGGGTTTCGAGCGCGGCGGAGGCCTGGGCGTGAAAGGCGGCCTGATCCAGCCCCCGGGCGACCAGCGTCGCCGCCAGCTCCTGCGGCGGCTGGCCGCGGGCGTGCGCCGCGCGCCGCAGGCGGGCGGCGAGGGCCGGCGCGAGTTCGAGGCGCAGCCGGCCCTCAATCGGGATCGGGGAGGGGTCTTCTTCGGTCTCTTCGCGCTGTGCGTGTACGGACCACACGGGCTCCTCCGCAGTGGGACGACGAATATGTGTGCTGTGCATTGTATAGAACAAACGTTCTAATGTCAAGCGACGGGGGACCCATTACACTGCCAGCAGGAGGATCCATGCATCGATACTTGGGACGGGCGCTGATCGGCGCCCTCGTTCTATCAGTGCTCGCCTGCGGCCTGCCGCTCTTCGGCGCGCCGACGGCGACCGCGCCCAGCCCCGCCAAGACACCCAGCGCGCCGACCGCCACCCCGGCGCCGGCCACCCCCACGCCCTCCGCCACCGCCGTGCAGGACGGTGCGCGCCAGGAGGCCATCTTCCTGCGGGTCCCGGGGCCGGGGTCCGAGGTGGTCAGCCCGCTGCGGGTGGAGGGCGTCGCCGACCCGACGTTCGAGCAGACCCTGGCGCTGCGCCTGCTGGATTTCGAGCGCTCCGTCCTCGCCGAGGACTCGTTGATCATTGATGCGCCGCTCGGTGAGCGCGGGCCGTTCGCCGGCGAGCTGACCTTCAGCGTCTCCGAGCGGCAGCCGGCCGCGCTGCAGGTCTTCAGCACCAGCGCCCGCGACGGCGGCATCACCCACCTGACGGGGCAGGTCATCGCGCTGCTGCCCAGCGGCGAGTCCGCGGTGACCACGGTCGAGCCCGGCCCGGAACGAATTCAAATCCGCGCGCCGGCGCCCGGATCCACCGTCTCCGGCGGGCGGGTGACGGTGCGCGGGTTCGCCCTGGCCAGCTTCGAACAGACTTTGGTGGCGGAGGTCCGCGACGGGACCGGCGCGGTCGTCGGCAGCGCCCCGGTCACGGTCGAAGCGCCCGAGCTCGGCCAGCCTGGACCTTTTCAAGTGCAGCTGCCGTACAGCATCTCCGCGGCTGGACCCGGCCGGGTCGTCGTCTCCGATGCCAGTCCAGCCTTTGGCGGGCTCGTGCACTTGAACAGCGTCGGAGTCGAGCTCGAGCCGTGAGTGACTCCACCCAAGCCGAGGATCCCTCCCGTCTGACGCGGGCCGTTGCCACACTGGTGCTGCTGCCGACCGTGCCGCTCCTGCTGTTCTCGGTGGCCGCGTTGGCCCTCTTCTATGTGGCGCCGGGCCGGTTCGCCGCGCTGCTGGCGCGTCTGCCCGGGGACGAATTCATCCGCACCGTGCTGATCTTTGCCCCGGCCACGCTGTTGGCCGTGGTCGTGCTGGCCGGCCTGTACGCGCTCGAGCGGCCGGAGGCCCCTGCTAAAGCCGCAGCGCCCTCGGAAAGGGCCGCCCCCAGGGTGGGGATGAACCGGCTGGTCCTGTGGGGATTACTGGCCCCCGGTCTGCCGCTCCTGACCCTTGCCGTCGGCCTGTGGCTGTTCTCCTTTATCGCCCCCAACCGCTTCGCATTGTTCCTTGAACCGCTCCCGGGGGACGCCTATCTGCGCCAAGGGTTGCACGTTGCGCCGCTGCTCTTGCTGGCGGTCGTGGTTCCAGCGGCCCTCTTTCTTTTGCTTGGGCGGGGGCAGCGGGCCCGCGCCGGCGGGCCGGATACGCACGCGGGACGGCCAGTGCGGTGGGGCGTGGCCCTGACGTTGGTGGCCACGGTGCCGCTCTTCGCCTTCTCGCTGGCCGCGCTCGGATTGTTCTACTTCGATCCCGCGCGGTTCGGGGCGCTGCTCGATCGCCTGACGGCGGAGTCGTTTGTGCGGCTGGCGCTGGTGTTCACGCCGGCCGTGCTGCTCAGCCTCGTTCTCTTGGCGGTGCTGTTCCTGTTCTTCAGTCGGCCCAGGGCCGAGCAGGCCGACCCCGAAGAACCGGGCCAGGCTGCGGAGCGCGAGCTCCAGCGGACCCGAGAAAGGCTGGCGCTGTGGGTGCTCACGGGAGGCCTGGCGGGCAGCGCGGTCGTGGCGCTCGGCGTGCTCTCTGTGGCCGTGTTCCTGCTGCTGCGCTAGCGGTGGTCCGAGCTGATTGCGGTGGAATTGCATGGCGCGAAGCTCATCCCCCACGTCCGGAGGCCGGCTGCCAATGATGGATCCGGGGTCGCCTGACCGGCTCGAGCCGAGGGACCGAGCCTCATTGATCCGCGCCGGGCCGGCGATCGTGTCCGCCGACCAGGCCCCCCAAATGTAGCGTGCAGGCCGCTCCGTCCCTCTTCGGCCGAACTGGAGTCGGGGTTCCTACTGTGCCGGGGTGAAGCGGTAAACAGCACCACCCCGGTGCAGCAGATAGACCTCGCCGCCGGCGTCCACGCCGAAGGAAGTGATGTTGAAGTCCGTTCTGTACAGCTGCTCGTTGGCCCAGCTTCCGTCCGAGCCCCGGAGCAGCCCCCATATGATTCCGCTGCAGAAATCTCCGTACAGGTACACGCCGCCCCACATCGGCAGCGAGGGCGCGCGCACCACGGGTCCCCCGGTGACCGAGCAGCCGAACTCGCGTCCGTACTCGGCGACGGGGTCGATCAGTTCGAGGTCGCCCGGCGGTTGGCCTTCGAAGGGGTGGGCGCCCTCGCGGAAGTCCCAGCCGTAGTTGCGGCCGCCGGGTGAGTCGGAGGGCTCGAAATTAATTTCCTCCCACGCGTTCTGGCCCACGTCTGCGATGTACAGATCACCGGTGGCGGCGTCGAACGAGAAGCGCCAGGGGTTGCGCAGCCCGTAATCCCAGATCTCGGCCCGGGCGTCCTGGCGGTCGGTGAAGGGGTTGTCGGCGGGAATGGAGTAGAAGCCTCCACCGTCCACGCCGATGCGCAGCAGCTTGCCGAGCAGCGTGTCGAGCGACTGGGCGTTGCCGCGCGGGTCCCCGGCGAGGCCGCCGTCCCCGGTGGAGATGTACAGGTAACCATCGGGGCCGAAAACCATGCCGCCGCCGTTGTGGTTGGCCCAAGGCTGGTGGATGCTCAGCAGCACCCGTTCCGAATCGCGGTCGGCGCGGTTGGGATCAGGGCCCACCAGGAAACGAGAGATGAACGTGTCGCCGTCCCGGCCGGTGTAGTTAACGAAGAACGCGCCGTTCTGCGCGTAGTCCGGGTGGAACGCCAGTCCCAGCAAGCCCTGCTCGTTTTCGGCGTCCACCACCCGATCACGCAGATCGAGGAACGGGTCCTCCAGCACCTGTCCGTCGCGGACGATGCGGATGGTCCCCGGCTGCTCGACGACGAACAGCCGCCCATCCCCCGCATGCTGCAGGTCGAGCGGCTGCGTCAGCCCGTCGACGACCTCAGCCCACACAGCGGTGCCCGGATCGGGGATCGAATCGATCGGGCCCGTGGTCGGCGGAGGCGATGTTGGCTCCTCGGTGGAAGTCGCTTCGGTGGGGGCGGTGCTCGTCCGCTCGACCCGGGGCGTGTCGGAGGGCCCGCGGCGCGGTTCTGTCGCGGTCAGGGATGGGGTTGAGCCGCTCGTGAGGTCGCAGGAAACGGCAAGCAGGGCCAACAAAATCATCGGAAACGCGGCACGGCGCATACCTCCTCCTTCGTTGAAAGACAGGCGTACAATTGTAACCGCCGTCAGGGGGCCCCAACTCTGGAGTCCCCGCCGGCCGATCCGCTGTCGCCAGGAGGGCCGATGTTTGGAGTCTACGAGGTCGAGGGGCTGTTCGTGTTGCAGGTGGTCGAAGAAGCCGTCGCGCTGGCGCGCAGAATCCAGGGCGAGATGGTCACCCCCGAGCTGAAAAAGCGGGACCGCTCCCCCGTGACGGTGGCCGACTTCGCCTCGCAATCGATCATCGCCAGCCGCTTGCTGGACTCGTTTCCAAATGATCCTCTGGTGGCCGAGGAGGGCAGCGGCGACCTGCGTCGCCCCCAGGCAGCGGCCGCCCTGAGGGCGGTGGTGCGCTACGTACGTGAGGCGCGGCCCGACGCGGATGCCGATATGGTTTGGAGCTGGCTCGACCACGGTGGCGGAGCGCCTTCTGGCCGCTACTGGGTTCTCGATCCGATCGACGGCACGGCCGGATTCCTGCGCGGCGATCAATGGGTGGTGGCGCTGGCCTTGATCGAGGACGGCGAGGTGGTCCTGGGCTGTCTCGCCTGTCCCCGGCTGGACCGCGAGGGCCGGCCCGACTTCAGCGGATCGGGGAGCTTACTGATAGCTGTGCGCGGTGAGGGCGCCTGGGTCAGGAGCATGGCAGGCTCGGATTACTTCCCTCTACACGTGTCCACCGGTTCGGATCCGGGCGAGGCGCGCGTCCTGGGCTCGGTCGAACCCGGTCACACCGACATGGAGCTGATGGACCGCTTGCGACGCGGATTGGGGACCCGGCATGAGCTGCTCAAGATGGACAGCCAGGCCAAGTTCGCCGCCGTGGCCTGCGGTCAGGGCGACCTCGTTTTCCGCCTGCTGTCGCCGGACCGTTTGGAGTATAGGGAGAAGATCTGGGATCAGGCGGCCGGTTCACGGGTGGTGCAGGAGGCCGGCGGCCAAGTCACGGACCTGCGGGGGCGGCCCCTCGATTTCACGGCCGGCCGACGGCTTACCAGCAATCTCGGAGTCGTGGTGTCCAACGGCGCGCTGCACGGGGCCGCGCTGCGTGCCGTGCGGGAGGAAGGCGCTCATCATCCGGAGCTTCAGGTGTGACGCGCGGCGGCTGGGACCGACTCGCGCTGTTGATCGCGCTCATCGCCGTTGTGCTGTCGGCCGTGGTGGCGCTGAGGGTATTTGGCGCGATCCCACACATCGAGGACGAGTTCGCCTACCTCTGGCAGGCCGAGATCTCGGCCGAGGGCGATCTGTTCGTGGCCTCGCCGCCGGAGGCCAAGTCGTTCCTGGTCCCATTCGTCGTCGACCACCAAGGGCGCCGGTTCGGCAAATACCCGCCCGGCTGGCCCGTCGCGCTGGCGCTCGGTGCGGCGGCCGGCGCCCCGTGGGCCGTCAACCCGCTGCTGGCGGGGCTGGCGGTGTGGCTGATCTATCGCCTGGCCTGTGCCGTGCTTTCCCGCCCCCTGGCCGTGTTGGCCGCGGCGCTGGCCGCGCTCTCGCCGATGCTGTTGATGCTTTCCGGCTCCCTGATGTCCCACAATCTGAGCTTGGTGCTGGCGGCCGGGCTGGGGCTCGCGTGGTTCCGGCTTTACTTCCCTCGCCCGTCGGATGATGATGCGCACCCGGGACTGCTGGTGGCGGTGGCGGGTGGGTGCGCCGGGCTGCTGTTCCTCACCCGTCCGCTCACCGCGGTGGGCGCCCTCACGCCGTTCGCGGTGCACGGATTGTGGCTGCTGGTGCGCCGACCGGCTAGCCGGGCTTCGCTGATCGGCATCGCAGCCGTAGCGACCGCCCTGGCCGGTCTGTTGCCGCTGTGGCAGTACGCGGTCACCGGCGATCCGTGGCGCAACCCCTACACGCTGTGGTGGTCGTACGATCGGCTGGGGTTTGGACCGGGTCATGGGGTGATGGAGGGCGGCCACACGCTCACGCTGGCCTACATCAACACCCACCACAGCCTCAAGGCCGGCCTGCACGATCTGTTTGGGTGGCCGTACCTGTCCTGGCTGTTCCTGCCCTTCGGCTGGTTCGCGCTGCGGCGAAAGGCGGGCGCCCGTCTGCTGTTCTTCGCATTCCCCTCATTGGTCGTAACCTACTCCGCCTACTGGATCGGGGCCTGGGTGCTTGGGCCGCGCTACTACTACGAGAGCCTGCCCGGGTTGGCGATCGCCAGCGCCGCGGGCGCGGGGTGGCTGGGGGGGTGGATGAGCGGTGCTGGGAAGTGGCTGCGAGTGCGGCGGCTGGGGGTAGCGGCGCTGCTGCTGTCCCTCACGGGTGCCAACGTACTCTTCTATTGGCCGGCGCGCGTCGGCGGGCTTCACGGCCTGTACGGGATCGACGCAGCAGTGCTGCGGCCGCTGCGAGATTCCAGCCTTGATGGCTCGCTCATCTTCGTCGACGCGGCGCATTGGCATGAGTACGGGAACCTGCTGCCCCTCGGGCCCCCGTTCTCGGAGCGGGATCTGTTCGTGGCGTGGGCCCGCGGTCCGGGTCCGAACGCGCGCCTCCGGGCCGCCTTTCCCGAGCACCGCCCGCTGTATTATGAGCCCGACCAGCCGGGCGTTTTATTTCGCTCTCCGCCGCCGAGCTGGGAGCGCTGATCTCCGGGGCGCATCGCAGGCTTCGCCGTCAGCGGGCGACGTAGCCCCCGTCGACCAGATACGGGCTGCCGGTGACGAACGAAGCTTCGTCCGAGCACAGCCAGACCACGAGCCCCGCCACTTCCTCGGGCTTCCCCAGCCGGCCGACCGGGTGCAGCCCGATCAGCATCTGGCGTGTTTCCTTATCCTCTTCCAACTCAGAGATGAGCGGTGTGTGGATGAAGCCCGGCAGGACGGCGTTCACGCGAATCCCCCGCTGCGCGTAGTCGATGGCCGTGGTCTTAGTGAGCCCCAGGACTCCGTGCTTGGCGGCCACGTAGGCCGGGGCCTGGCCGAAGCCCACCTGGCCCAGAATCGAGGCCATGTTCACGATGGCGCCTCCACCGGAGTCCAGCATCGCGGGGATTTCGTACTTCATTGAGTAGAACACCCCGCTCAAATTGATGTCGATCACTCGATGCCAGTCCTCGAGTTCATGCTCTGCCGCGGGCGCCGTGGCGCCGCCGATGCCGGCGTTGTTGCACGCGCAATCAAGCTGACCGTAGCCTTCGACGGTTTCCCCCACAAGCGCCTCGACTTCGTCCGGTTTGGATACGTCGGCCTGGATGAAGCGGGCTTCGCCGCCCGCTGATTTGATCTGGTCCACCGTCCCTGATCCGCCTTCTTGATCGACATCCGAGACCACGACGCGACAGCCGCGCTGGGCAAACGCCAGAGCCACGGCGCGGCCGATTCCTGAGGCGGCTCCGGTTACCAGTGCGACCTTGCCTTCCATCTCTTTCGCCATCTCTAGTCCCTTCCTCAGCGAACGCCGGTGTACCACGAGCGTCGCTCCAGCGGCTGGTGTGTTTAATTCTACCGAGCGCGGCATCCGGGTAGAAGTGACTTTCATCAGCGCCCTGGCGCCATCCATCACCTGCAGTTGGCCCGGTTGGCTATAATCCGAGCGTGACAAAGATTCTGGTGGTCGAGGACGACGAGACGGTCCGCGATACTCTGGCCCTCAATCTTCGTGGCGAGGGCTATCGGGTGTCCACCGCCGGGGACGGCGAACAGGGTCTGTCGATGGCGCGGGAAGGCTCTTATGATCTCGTGATCCTCGACGTCATGCTTCCCAAAATGGACGGGCTTACGGTGTGCCGGGTGCTGCGTAAATCCAGCGCTGTGCCCATCATCCTGCTCACCGCCCGCGGAACCGAGACGGATAAGATCGTCGGCCTGGAGACCGGCGCCGACGACTACGTGGTCAAGCCGTTTTCGCTCGGTGAGCTGCTGGCCCGGGTGCGGGCCGCGCTGCGTCGCGGCCCGGGCGCGCAGGGGGGCGAAACCGAGCTCGTGGCCGGCAATCTACGGCTCGACCTGGCAGCCCGCAGGGTCCACCTTGGCGACGAAGAGCTCAGCCTGGCGCCGCGCGAGTTCGATCTGCTGCTCACGTTGATGCGCAATCAGGGGGCCGTCCTCAGCCGGGATCTGCTGCTGGCCGGCGTGTGGGGTGAGGACTATGTAGGCGACAGCCGCACCGTGGACGTCCACATCCGCTGGCTGCGCGAGAAGATTGAAGCCGATCCGTCGAATCCTGAGCGCATTACGACCGTGCGCGGGGTGGGCTATCGGCTCGAGAAGGCCTGACCGTGGAGCTTGCACTGCCGGGCGCACTCGCCGCGGCGCTGTTCGTCACGCTGCTTCTGTGGCGGCGCGAGCGGCGGCGGCGACGCGAGCTCTCGCGCCGACTCAACCAGCAAGAGCGCGCGCGGGCCGAGGCCCAGCTCGATTGGCGCCGCCGTCTTGCATGGCTCGATTCGGGGATCGCGGCTTCCGGCGACCCGATCCTTGTGTTCGACAACGACCTCGTAGTTCGCTACGTGAACGGCGCGGCCGAGGAGCTCTTTGGCCGGCCCGCGGACGGCGAAACGCTCATCCGCTTCAGCCACAGCCTCGAATTGGAGCAGGTCGCCGAGAGCGCCAGAGACGAGGCCGCCGCCGGAGGGGTTGAGCAGCTGGTCGAGATCGAGGATCATCCCTATCTGGCGCGGGCGGTCGCGACGGGGGATGCCGTCGGGCTGGCGCTCACCGACGTGGCCGAAGTCCGGCGGCTGGCCCGGGCCCGCCAGGACATGGTGGCGAACCTCTCGCACGAGCTGCGCACGCCGCTGACCTCGCTGCGCCTGCTGGCGGAGACGGTTCAGGGCCACTTGGGAAGGGACCCTCAGGTCGTCGGAGAGTCCGCCGCCAAGATCACCCGCGAGGTCGAGCTGCTGCATCAGATGTTCCAGGAAATGCTCGACCTATCAGCGATCGAGTCCGGACGTCAGGTCGTGCGCCTGACCCCGAGCGAGCTGGGGACGATTGTGGCCGCCGCCGTCGATCAGCTGCGCGAGCAGGCCACCAGCAGGGAGGTCACGATTGTCAACGACGTCGACCCAAAGCGAGTGATCCTGGCCGATGAGGATCAGGCGCGGCGGGCGCTGGTTAACGTGATGCACAACGCTATCAAGTTCGCCCAGACGGGTGGTGAGGTCCGGCTGTCCGACGCTGACCATGAGGATCGCATCGTGCTCAAGGTTGAGGATGACGGGCCGGGAATCGATCCCGACGAGCTGGAGCGAATTTTCGAACGCTTCTACCGGGCCGACCTCGCGCGCGGCACCGCGGGCACGGGATTGGGCCTGGCCATTGTGCGTCACATCATGGAGGCTCACGGAGGTGAGGCCTGGGCCGAAAACAGGGCTCCCCCTGCCAGCGGCGCCGCCCTGCATCTCGCATTTCAGCGTGCCTAGCCATCGGTTCATTTGGACTTAAACGCCGGCCCCCGCGCTGGGTCCTGTAGAGCGTTTTCGGATCCCACGATCGACGTGCGACCCGTCTGCGAAGAGGGCCCACTTCGAGATGCATCTCCATGACCGCCGCTCGAGCGGAGACGTGGGGGAAAGACCTCCACCCTTTGCTATGGAGCAGCCCGAGAGCCGTGGCTCGTCTCTCGGTTGGGTGCGGACTGGGTTGTTAACCTTTCTTAAACTCCCCTTCAGATGAACTTAAGCTCCGCAGTCTATCCTTGCGTGCGGTGCAAGCGACCTGGTCATCTTGGTGAGGAGAAGACATGGCACTCAACCAGCGATCCGTACTGCTATGGATCGTCGTCGGCTCGCTCTTGTTAGCCGGCTGCGGCGGCGCGGCTTCGGGGCCGGCCGAACCGGCGGCTGATGGCACGCTGTGGTCGGATGTTCGGTCGGACTGGCCGCATGAACCGATCCGGCGCTTTATCCCCGGTACGGACAGCGGCACGTTCGATTACTTCGTCGAAGTGGTGTTCGATGAGAACGAAGGCCCGATCTTGGCGGCTGAGAACACCCAGCTCAGCGAGGACGACAACGTGCTGGTCACCGGCGTGATGGGCAGCCCGTATGCGATCGGCTTCTTTGGCTTTGCGTTCTACCAGGAGAACGAAGGCGACCTGCGAGCGGTGGCGATCGAGGGCCTGGAGCCCTCAGCGCAGACCGTGGATGCCGGTGAGTACCCTCTGGCGCGCCCCTTGTACATCTATTCCGATGCGCAAATCATGCGGCAGAAGCCCCAGGTCGCGGCGTTCATCAACTTTTACCTGAGCCACGTCAACGAGGAAGTTGTAGATGTCGGTTATTTCCCTGCCCGTGATGAGGCGCTGGAGCAGGCGCGGCAGAACTGGCTGCAGGCCTTGGGGATGGGGGATGAAGGGGCCACCCTTCCCGAGGTCAACCCGCTGGAGGTGTCGGGCGACATCGTGACGGGGGGCAGTTCGACCGTCTTCCCGCTGACGGAGCGGATGGCGGCTCGCTTCCGTGATGAGGGCTATTCGGGGAACATCACGGTGGACAGCATTGGCACCGGCGCAGGCTTTGAACGCTTCTGTGTGGCGGCCGAGACCGATATCGCCAACGCCAGTCGGCCCATCCGGGAGAGCGAGGTCGAGACCTGCAGGGAGAACGGGCGCGAGCCGATCGAGTTCCGGGTCGGAACGGACGCGCTGGCCGTCACCGTGAGCTCGGAGAACAACTTCGTCGATAACGTGACGATCGAGGAACTGGCGCTGATTTTCGGCGCGGGCGAATGACCCCAGAGGCTGATCTTTCATCGCCCTCGCCCGTCCGCCTTGGGGCACGGGGCCCAGGCGGCATTTGATTTCCCGGAGGAGGTAAGCTTGGGGGCGGATTTCACGTCGATGGACCATCCGGTGGCCAGAACCGCGGACCGCGCTCCGATCCAGGCAACAGACCTGCGCCGCCGTCGCCGCTGGCGCGAGGTGATCGTTCAAGGCTTCTTGTTCTTGTGCGGAGCCCTCTCGATCCTCACCACGGTGGGGATCGTTTTCGAGCTCACGCGGGAGTCGTTGGCGTTTTTCAGCACACGTCAATGGGACAATACCAACAAGCCTTTAACCCGCGATGTGCTGCCCACCGACGCGGTGCTCAACGTCGGTGCGTCCGGTCAGCCGATCCGGGAGGGCGAGCTTCTGCGCTTCGGGCTGGAAGGTCAAGAGATTCTGCGCGCACTGGAGGTCCGGGGTGAAACCATCCGGGTTGAACGGGGGGTTGAAGGGACCGAACCGGCGGCCGCCCGTCAAGGCATCCAGCTCTACGCGGCCGATGAGGTCTCAATACTGGCGTTCCTGACCGGAACGAAGTGGGCGCCCCACGCCGGCCGGTTCGGTGTGCTGCCCTTGCTTAACGCCACCCTGATGACGACCACGATCGCCATGCTGGTCTCGCTGCCCCTGGGCCTGAGTGTGGCCATCTATCTGAGCGAATACGCCTCACAGCGCGCCCGCAGCACGCTGAAGCCGATCCTGGAGGTGCTGGCGGGCATCCCTACCGTCGTCTACGGCTACTTCGCGCTGACCTTCATGACCCCGTTGCTGCGCGGCGTTTTCGGTGACGATATCGTCCAGATCTACAATACGGCCTCGGCGGGCATTGTGATGGGAGTTCTGATTCTGCCGCTGGTGAGCTCGATGAGCGAGGACGCGCTGAGCGCGGTGCCTCGCTCGCTGCGCGATGCGGCTTATGGTATGGGGGCCACGCGCTGGGAGACGGCCACACAAGTGGTTGTCCCCGCCGCCTTCTCCGGAATCACGGCGGCGTTCATCATTGCCGTCTCGCGGGCCATCGGCGAGACCATGATCGTGGCCATCGCCGCCGGCGCCGGGCCGGCGTTCACGTTCAATCCGTTCGAGGCCGCCGAGACGATGACCGGTCACATCGTGCGCATCAGCAGCGGCGATTTGAGCTACGATTCGATCGACTACAACAGCATCTTCGCCATCGGCCTGCTGCTGTTCATCATGACGCTGACGCTGAATGTGTTCAGCCAGCGCGTTGTGCGCCGCTTTCGGGAGGTGTACGAATGAGCCCCGGCCGGAACCGGGATCGCAAACGGGAGGACATCTTCTCCGAGAACCTGTCCCATCGGCACCGCCGGAGCTGGTTCTGGCATCTCTTCCTGCAGGCTTCCACGATCATCGGCATCGTGGCATTGTCGGCCTTGCTCTACAACGTGAGCAATCAAACGTTCGGCTACGTCGCGATCGAAAACGAGGTCGACCCTCGATCGCTGGCGGTCGACGGAACGGCTCTGGCGGAGCTGCCGAAGCCCCAGCTGGTTCAAATCCTGCGGAACAACGTATCGGAGGGGCTCTTTCGGCGCCTTGAGCACGATCAGCCGTTCACCGAGCGCAGCCGTGAGAACGTACTGGACTTGGTCATCGAACGAGTCGTGAACCCGGAGGTGGTGGAGAGCTGGTCGCTGTACGAGTCGTTGTTGCACCGAGATCGAATCTTGGCCGAGGTGCGCTCCGACTTCCCGGAGGCTCGGCTGGAGTTCAAATCCTGGATTGACCTGGAATTTCTGCGCTCGCCCCAGTCTCCCAACCCTCAGATCACTGGGGTGCGACCCGCCATTCTCGGCTCGTTGTGGACGATCGCTTTCACGATCGCCTTCGCCTTCCCCATCGGCGTCGGCGCGGCGATTTACCTCGAGGAGTACGCGGCGGACAACCGGCTGAACCGGCTGATCCAGACCAACATCAACAACCTGGCCGGTGTGCCCTCGATCATCTACGGCATGTTGGGGTTGGCGGTGTTCGTGCGCGCGCTGGAGGCGATCACGAGCGGCGCCGCGTTCGGCGTGGCCGATCCGACCACCGCCAACGGGAGGACGATTCTTTCGGCCGGGCTCACGCTCGGTCTGTTGATCCTGCCGCTGATCATCATCAACGCGCAGGAGGCGATCCGCGCCGTCCCGAACTCACTGCGACATGCCGGGTACGGTCTGGGCGGCACCAAATGGCAGACGATCTGGTCACACGTGCTGCCGAACGCGCTGCCCGGCATTCTCACCGGCACCATCTTGTCCGTCTCGCGCGCCATTGGCGAGACCGCGCCGCTGGTGGTCGTCGGCGCCTCCACGTTTATCGCCGTCGATCCCGGTTCGCCCTTCTCGAAGTTCACCACTTTGCCGATCCAAATCTTCCAATGGACGGCCCGGCCGCAGGACGTGTTCCGCAATACGGCCGCGGCGGCCATCATCGTGCTCCTCATACTGCTGCTCGGCCTCAACGCAGTCGCCATCCTGCTGCGCAACCGCTTCAGCCGGAGGATGGGCTAACCATGGAGAACGCGCGCCGCACGGACCCGGACGGAGCCCAGGTCAGCCGCAATGGGAAGCACGCGGTGGAGATCCGAGATCTTCACGTCTACTACGGAGACTTTCGGGCGATCAAGAACATCGACCTGGACATCGAGCGCAACAAGATCACGGCCATTATCGGGCCGTCCGGCTGCGGCAAGAGCACCCTCCTGCGGGGCCTCAATCGGATGAACGAGCTGATCGGCGATGTGCACACGGAGGGGGAGGTGTACTTCGCCGGTCAGAACATCTACGATCCGCACGTCGATCCGGTCGAGGTCCGGCGCCGGATCGGCATGGTCTTTCAAAAGCCCAACCCGTTTCCCAAGAGCATCTACGACAACGTGGCCTGGGGCGCGAAGATCAACGGCTATCAGGGCGATATGGACGAACTGGTCGAGACCACCCTGCGTCAGGCCGCGCTGTGGGAC
>CAZFCJ010000059.1:0-22790 GCA_964517315.1 uncultured Anaerolineaceae bacterium
CAAGTCGAGTGGTTCTCTCGGGAGTCCGATCGTGCAGGCTGCCGAACCCGACGTAGACGGGGGCCGGTCCGGCCTCAATGAACCTTTCGAGGCCTGGGGGTGGCTCCCAGTTCTGCTCCTCGTAGAAGAGAAACCCCGTCATCCGCTGATGGTCGGCCCAGTCCTGCGGGCGGGGCAGCACATGGCGGCTCACGAGGGTGATCGACGGTGTCCGATCGAGAAGATCCGAATAATCGCCCGGCGTCCACGGCGGGAAATTCAGATCCGCCGTGCGCAGTTTGTTGGTCACGCGGACGTAGGTCCACCAGTGGAAGAAGCGGGCTGCTCGATAACTCGCCAAGTTGTAGGTTTCACGCAACGGAGCCCAGTCCGGCAGCGGAGGCCAGGTGCAGATGGGGACCTCGCGGGTTTGGATGCGGGGCTGCATCGCCATCCAGATCAGTCCAAGGGAGCGGGACTCCGCGATGGAGGCGGCCATTCCCAACAGCCAATGATTGACGATGAAGGCCTCGGTATCGTGAGCCAAGGAAAGCATGCTGCGTCCCGCTCGGAGCAACTCCGGTGCCACCTCTCGGCGGATGGCCAGCGCGATTCTGGCGGGGCTAGTCTCGGTCGACACGCGCCGAGTCAGATGAAATTTGTCCACGGGCAGGTGGGCCACCTCCAATCCAACGTCATCGACTGAGCTCCCGAAATCCTCGGTGACGATCAGCCGCACGCGGTGACCGTGGTCCCGCAGCGCTCGGCCCAGGGCGATCCCAGGTCGCACATCACCCCAAGTCCCATAGGCCACAACCGATAGGTGCACTAGACGCGCTCTCGCCGGACCGGCTCTGTGATTTCAGTTCGGGGTTGTTCCCGAAGGCGCCACATCCCACGCCGGGCTCCGGCCAGCAAAATAAGCCCCAACACGAAGCTTCCGACTCCGAGCAGAGTGCCTTGAAGGCTGAGATCCAGCAGATACCCCATCACGATCTGTGAGATCGGCGAGAGCCCGATTGTGGTAAAGAAGACCACGGCCATGATCCGTCCGTGCATCCTCTTTGGCGTCCGGCGCTGCAGCCAACTGAGCATGTAAATAAACACGTAGCCGAATCCGATGCCCATCAGGAGGATGACCCCGAGGATGGTTGCAATAGCGGGGGTGAATGAGAGAACGATCAGCCCGGCCGGGACAGCAGAGAACCATCCCAGCATGACCAACCCTGAGATCGCTTTCGGCGGCCTTGGGAATACCTTCACGCCGACCATGCCCAGGACCATCCCCGCGCCGAAAGCGGAGGTCATGTTGCCGAAATCCCGCACACCCCCCGCGGCCTCCGCCAGCAGCGGAAATCCAACCCGAATGGTCCCGGTCAGAACCAGCCCGAGCACCGACATCAAGCCGAACAAGTACTTCAGCTGCGCATCCGTCCCGATATATTCAAACACCCTTCCGACAGCCCTGATCAGAGGCTCGTCCGTCCCATCGTCCACTCCCAAGGCCTCCGACGGCCGGATCGCCCAGAAAAACGAAATGCCGACCAGGAAGGTCGCCGCGTCGACGAGAAACGCCAGTCCGAGTCCCCTCAGCGGCGGCCCGCCGACCGTACCAGCCGCCGCGGCCGAGATCAGCAAGCCAGCCAGCGCCGGCCCCACCACCGCGCTCGCCAGATTCGCACCTTGAACGTAGATGTTCCCCCCTTCAAGTTCGTGATCGGCGGCGATTCGGGGCAGCATCGTGTTGAACGCTGGCAGCCCAAAGGCGTCGATCAATCCAGTGGCGAACGCGACGGCGAAGAGAAACCAGAGCTGGGCAAAGGGGATCATGATGACCAGGCCCAGCAGGCCCATCAGCAGCGCCTGCAGTCCGTTGGAGCCGATTAAGAGCCATTTGGGCGAGTAACGGTCCGTCACCGCGCCGCCCAGCAGCATGAACGCCGCCCTGGGGATCCCGGCCACCGCCAGCACGGCCCCGGCGACCAGCGCCCGTCCGCTGATCTCCAGCGCCAGCCAGGGCATCGCGATCAGGTAAAACTGGTCACCGACGGCTGATAAGAACTGGCCGACCACCAGCAGTCTCAGATTCCTGTTCGACAGCATCATCGCTCCGGAGAGATGCTCCTAGCGGAACACCCCGATTCATCGAAAACCCGACGGTGTCGGTTCATTATGCCGCATTCCATTGGGCCACCATCGTTCATCTGGCTCCCAGGCCGGTTTACGCTCAACCGACCCCATGTCCTGCTCGGAGGCCGTTGGTCTCCTGTTCAGGTGAATGTAAGTGATCGAACGCCCCAGCGCGCTCAGGGTTCGGCCGATGCTCCGCTGGGGTCCGACAGAAGGCCCGGGGGGTTGCAAAAGGAAAACCGACGCGCTGAACCACGCCCTATTATCCGGGGAAGCTACATGGGTGACAACACCTCATCGACCGACTAACAGCGCGCGGGACGATGTTCGCAATGTAAACCAAGCCCCGTCAGACCGACAGGTGCGGATTTCAAGGAACGGCAGTCGCGATGCTATACTGTGCGAAACGGCAGTCTAATCGCTCGGCCCGGACCCCTTGGTGGCCTTATCGATCCGACGCCACCGTCCCAACACCGCACCCATCACCCGGAGATTGCCCCCGTCTGGCCCAAGAAGATCAGCGCCGATTCGCTCGGGACGATCTGCCGTGAGACGCGGTGGGTCTGCCCGAGCTCGTAGGAGGCCGTCGATCCGCGCGGAGCGAGAAGGCAAGATCGCCGCGCCGCTCGCCCCGCGCTCATCAAGGCGTGTACTTGGGAGGCAGTTATGATCGGCAAGACGCTTGGCAGCTACCGGGTGATCGAACAAATCGGCATGGGCGGTATGGCCAATGTGTACAAGGCCTACGACCCCAACACCGACCGTTACGTTGCCCTCAAGGTCCTGCCGGAGCGTCTGTCGGCCGACCCGGACTTCCGCAAGCGCTTCCGCCGGGAAGCCAAGGCGATCGCCAAGCTTGAACACTTGCACATCCTGCCAATTTTCGCTTACGGCGAAGAGGACGACTTCGCGTACCTCGTGATGCGCTATATAGAAACGGGTACACTCTCCGAGCGCGTTGAACGCGGCCCGCTATCGCTCGACGCCGCCGATCGGCTCTTGGGCCAGATCGCCAGCGCCCTGGACTACGCGCACGAGCGCGGAATCCTCCACCGGGACGTCAAGCCCTCGAACGTGCTGCTCGATGAGCACGGCAACAGCTACCTGACCGATTTCGGGATCGCCAAGATCGTCGAGGCCACGATCGACCTGACGGGCGACTCGATCCTGGGCACCCCCAAGTACATGAGCCCCGAACAATGCCGGGGCGAGAAGAACCTGACGCCCGCAACGGACATTTACTCGCTCGGCATCGTCCTGTTTGAGATGCTCACCGGCCGGCCTCCGTTTGAAGCGGAGACCCCGATCGCGGTGATCCACATGCAGCTGCACGAGCCGCTGCCGCTGCCGCGCTCCTTGCGTCCCGATTTGCCCGAAGAGGTCGAAAAAGTCATCCTAAAGGCCCTGGCCAAGGAGCCGGAGCAGCGCTACGAATCGGCCCAACGGATGGCAGAGGCGTTCCAAAAGGCCGTACAACGCCATACCCCAACGTTCGCCGAAAGACCGGCACCGGAAGAGATCGATCCGGGAGCCACGATCGTCGAGGCGACCGAAGCCGGCGCCTCAGCGCCTCCACAGGAGATGGCGGCGGAACCCGAGCAGCTTGGGCCGACGGTCCCTGCGGCTGACGCCGAGCCGCAGCCGTCGAGGGGAATTCCCCGCTGGGCCTGGTGGGCCGCCGGAGCGGCAGGCATCCTGGTCCTCGCCGCGGCCGCTTTCGCGGCGACGACGGTCCTAGACCTGCAGTTCCGACCTGCCACGCAGGCCGCACCGATCGTCGCGGAGCAGCCGACGGAAGCCCCCGCCGCGGCCGCCGCGCCCACCGAAGCGGAGGGGCCGACGCTCTCCCCCACGCCCAACGCCAGGGTTGAAGCGGCGATGGCCGACCCATGGGGGCCCGTGGCGGTGCCGCCGGACGGCGCCGTTACAATCGGCTTAGCCCTGGCTTTTGAGGCCGCAGAACCAGCCGGAGAGATCGCGTTTGACCAGGAGCGGGCGGCTTTGTTAGCTGTGGACGAGTTCGGTCCCATCTCAGGCTTTCAAGTTGAGGTCACGCCGGTGAACAGCGGCTGCTCAGCCGATGGCGGGGAGGCGGTTGCCGACAGCCTGCTCCGTGAAGGCGACGTAGTCGGCGTCATTGGAACGACGTGCTCCTCGTCGCTGGAAACGGCGATGAGGCGCTTCAACGAGGCGCACATCGTCTTTATCTCCCCCTCGTCTACCGCTGACCACTTACGAAACGCCGGGCTGCCGACCTTTCACCGTGTGGCCCTCCGCAGCAGCGTTAACCCGAGCGGAGATGGCCCGGTGGCCGACCCTGCATCGCCGGAGTACCAAGCCTTCGCCAGTCGATTCGAAGCTGCTTACGGCACCGAGTGCTGCCAGGCATTCGCCGCCGAAGCCTACGACGCGATGGGCGTCCTGCTGAGCTCGATCGATACCGTGGCCGTGGTGAACGAAGGTGGCGACTTGATCATCCCCCGCCGAGACTTGGCCAGAGCGGTACGCGGCACCGAAGGCTTCGTGGGCGCGTCGGGCATGATCAGCTTCGACGACCTCGGCGATCGTGTCTATCAACCGTAGATCGAGGCGGTCGACACCGGCGCCACGAAGAAGACGACTCCGAACGAGACGACAAGAACACTCGTCGCCACCAACACAATTCTAAACGTCACCTCATTACCTGAGGCTGATCAAGTATCGGTCTACGGTCCCTCGCGGTGGGCTTCCACGATGTGCTTCAGCCTGGCCAGATTGGCATCGACCTCCCGGACAATCCCCTCGGCAGCCGACTCGCTGGCGATGTTCTCGGACAGCCTGTGCTGCGGCATGTACCGATACCATTTAGTCAGCTCGGTAGCCCTCCATCGTCCGGTTCCAGCATAATTATGCCTTCGGCCTTCAACCCGTGGCCGCCACAGTCCACGAGGGCGGGGGCCTTCCAAGCGAGTCGACGGCTGCGCTCCACGGCCATGATTTCCGCCTCCGTATACCCCTGGTAACGAACGATCTTCCACATAAGCGGCAGCATCAGGTTGCGGACGATCCAGGGCGCCTTGTCCGGCGGACGCTCCTTCGTTCGAAAGACGGTGCGCCCGGTTATCGGCCCGTCGGTGATTTTCTCGGTCTCGGTAGGATGGTGGTTCCATTCCGCGTGCTGGGGAAAGTCACTCACGTATTCGTACACGTGGGACTAGGAAACCACGGAGATCATGGAGCGATCCGGCCGCGTTTTCCCTCAGAAACGAAGAAAGGATAGCCGCCCGATCAGGGCTTCTATCCTTGGCTTTCGTTTCCTGCGGGGATGACGGGATTTGAACCCGCGATCTCTGCCTTGACAGGGCAGCGTGTTAGGCCACTACACCACACCCCCGGGCGACCCGGAGTCTACCACAGTCGGAATCCGGCAACAAGCGCTGATCCAGAATTGAACTCTGCGCATCGCAAAGCTTTGACGTTCATCCCGGTGCTTCGGGCCCTTCCTCACCAGTCCCAAGCCAGGCTGCGTACTCGCTTGGCAGCTCCTCGACCATGTCGGAGTACTCGCCTTCGCTCAGTGCTCCGTGGAGCGCATCCACCACCGCTTTCGAATACGATTGGACCTCCACCAGGTTCAGATCGGCCCGAGCGGACACGCGGTTGAAGAACTCATCGAGCGAAATGATCTCCCTCGCATCACTACGCTGGAACGGTTCTTTGAGTTCACCACCCAGCTGGGCGGCGATGTCATGTCGGGCCGCGGGCTTCAATCGGCCGGACAGGGTCCACAGAACCGTTTCAACGATCCCCTCGACCCTCTCGCGATCCTCCATCGCCAACGCCTCTTGGACCGCATCGATAAACTCCTCGTATTGCATTCCACCACCTCCATCGTGAACTCGGCATCTCATGCGGCGTAGATATGGAACACAAAACTTCGATATTCTATCCACCTTTTAAAAAGCTTAACCCCCGGCCCTCCGAGCAAGATTAACCCCATCGGATCCCTTTCGTCTCGGCCGCGGTCGGAGTATCCTTATGTCACGGGGACATCCTGGGCGAGAACGCTGGTCGCTCTGTCACTAGAGCGCACGCTGGCCCCGGGGTCGGAGAGAGGATCCGGAGCATCCACATTCTTCAGAAAAAGCCGTGAAACAACAGACCTTCCTGTCGCTGGAACGCGCCGGGCTGATCCGGGTGGCTACGGGGGCGGCCGAGGTCGACTACACGATCCATCACTCCCTCATCCAGGAAGTCGCCTATCGTTCGCTGCTGCGTGAAGAACGCCGCAGCCTGCACCTCACCGTCGCCGAGGTTTTGGAGCGTATCTTCTCCGGCAGACGGGAAAAGGTCTCCTCGGAGCTCGCCGAACACTTCTGGCAAGCGGAGGATTACGAGCGCGCCTTCCATTATCACCTGATGGCCGGCGATCAAGCCATGCGGGTTTACGCTCATGAAGAGGCCTTGAATCATTACGACCGGGCGCTCGAAGCGGCCGATCAAGACCGCCTGGAGGACGAGCAATGGGGGGCCTACCTGAGCCGCGGTCGAGCTCTCGAATTGAGCGGCAACCACCCCCAAGCCCTCGAGAACTATGAAGAGATGGAGCTGAAAGCGCAGCAGGCAGGGCGCGAAAATCAGGAGCTGCGAGCCAGACTTCAGACCGCGGTGCTCTACTGCACGCCTTCCCCCGTAATGGATCCGGGCACAGGTATTCAGATCGCCCGCCAGACGCTCGAACGCGCGCGCGAGCTCAACGACGTCGAAGCCGAAGCTCGGTCAGAGTGGCTCCATTTGCTCGTGTTCCAGTTCACGCTCGATCGCATTGAGGAAGCCACGGCCGCCGGCGAGCGCGCCCTCACCTTGACCGAAGGAGAGCAGCTCTCGGAGCTCAGGGGTTACATTTTGAATGACCTGGGCTCGGCCTACAGCATGATGGGGCATGTCCGCCGATCGGGCGAAGTGTTGGACGAGGCGCGTAAATTAATGGAAGTCCTGGACAACATGCCCATGCTGGCGAATGTGCTCGCCAACCAAATGATTCATCACGCCATCGCGGGCGAATTTGACCGGGCCCTCGAGCTTTCGGATGAAGGCTATGAGATCTCGGAGAAAATTGGGAACCTGTGGGGCCAGGCGTGCAGCTTGATGTACATCGACCTTGTCCACGCGGAGCTCGGCGACTTCAAGAGCGCACTGGAAGCCGGAGCCCAATGTATCCGCATCGGGGGTGCATCCGGATTCGCGGTGCCCTCCCTGGTGGCCAATGCAACCCAAGCATGGATCAAGACGCAGCTTGGCATGCTCGAGGAAGCCTCGGCCCACGTGCAAGAGGATGCGATCGAGACCACGGGTCTGCTAGGTACGATCGCCGGAATCTCCCTCTCTGTGCTGGCACTTACCCGACTCAATGCTGACGATCTGGAAGGTGCAAAGCGGACGCTCCGCAAGGCGAACGAAACCATCCCTCCGGAGCCCGACAGCATTCTCCACCCGGCGGTGTTGTTTACCCGCTTCGCAGAAGCATCCCTTTTTGGAGCCATCGGGAATTTCGCCGAGCTGCATCAGATCGCATCCGGCACGCTCGAGGAAATGAAACAACACGAGTTCAGACTTCTGCGGTCGGACTTTCTGGTCCTACAGGCACAGGCGTACATTCGGGACGAGAAGCCGGGGCAGGCCATGGAGTGCCTGGAAGAGGGAATCGCCTTTGCAGAGGAGATCCATTCGGTCCGCACACTGTGGAAGCTCCTTGCACATCGAGCCCGAGTGCTCGCTGCGCAGGGCGAAGAAAAATTGGCCGCCAAGGAGCGCACACGCGCTCGCTCGATTGTGGACCAAATCGCCGAGGGTATCGCCCCACTCGGTCTGGATAAAACCTTCTTGAGCCAGCCGGCGGTCCAGGAAGTGGGCCGGGCGCCATAGGCGAATCCTTTGGCGCTCTCGCGCCCTCGGCCAGGGTGCACCGCGCTTCCGCTGGCATGACGCTGACCGGCGAGGTCCACAGAAAATGCACCTGGCTGGCTGCCCACCGACCAATTGCGCCGTTGGATAGGAAAGGGGCCCGCGCGTCGCCCGGTCCCGGCCCTGCCTGGGCTTCGGGTTCAACGTCTCCCCAATCTGTGAATCCCAAACGCTAGGATCGAGCGCCTGGGCCAGCTCGGTCGCCCCTCGGCAGTGGCGGGTCTCGCAAGGAGGAGACCCGCCAATTTAGACGCGGGGACAGTCGGTCGCGCGGGGGTCGCAACCTTAGTGATTCCACTTCCGCTCGACGCGCCTCAAACCGTTCATCGGTCACTTGGTCGAGGCCAAACCGGACACCTTCGCATCGGCCGCGCGCTCGGCCAAGACGGATTTCCTTGCATGACCTCCTCATGGGGATGGGTCGCTCCGCGTCTCAACCGCGCGCCACCATGGGAACCATTCCGGCCAAGTTTGCGTCTTAAAAGCAGAGCCGAGCGGAACAACGAGGAGGCAGACATGGTCTTGTCCAATCGAAGGAGCCTGCTGATCATCGTGGTGACAATCGTCGTCCTGAGCCTCGTGGCGGCCGGCTGCGCGGCTTCCGCCCCCGCGCCACTTGCCGAGGAGCGGGAAGCCGAAGAGCGCGCGCCGGTAGGTCTGCAGGCGACACCGCGGCCGGAACAAGTCCTCGAGGCCGAAGCACCTGCGGATGTCCAAGCGCAGGAGGACTCCCAGCGGGCCGCGGCCACCCCGGCCGTATTTCGCACTGGCGCCGACACGCAGGTCGGGCCTGGAGCTGGAGCGGGCCGGTTGATTATCAAGAACGCCGAGATGCAGCTTTTAGTGTCGGACACTGACGTGGCCGTCGATCGGCTGACCCAGATCCTCGCCGACAACGGCGGGTACATCGTCAGCTCGCGCGAATGGTTCCAAGAGCGCGAAGACGATCACTACAAACACGCTACGGTGACCTTCGCCGTGCCGGTCGATCGGTTCGAGCAGGCGCTCAGCAGGTTGCGTGGCGTCGGAATGCGCGTGCTCGACGAAAAGGCGTCGGGCGAGGACGTCACCGATCAGTTCGTCGACCTTGAATCCCGGGTTCGGAACCTGGAGGCGACCCGCGACCGCATCCGGAGCTTCCTCGACCAAGCGGACACGGTAGAGGAGGCGCTGCGGGTGAACCAGCAACTGACGAAGGTCGAAGAGCAAATCGAGCAACTCCGTGGCCGGATGAACTTCCTCGCCGAGAGGGCAGCGTTCTCCACGGTCACAGTCACTTTTCAGCCGGATATCCCGGAAATCGAGCCCACCCCAACGCCGACCGCCACCGCTACACCCACGCCGGTTCCATGGTCGGCCTCCGACACATGGCAATCGGCAAGCGGGACGCTTATTGGGGCCTACCAGGGGCTGGCCACCCTCGCGATCTGGCTTGGGGTGGTCGTGGTGCCGGTCTTCGGCCCCTTCGCCCTTATCGGTTGGGGCGTGTGGCGCCTGCGACAGCGGAAATCGAGCAACACCCAAGGTCCCTCCTAAAGCGCGGGGCACACCCGGACCGCAGCCGCGATTCAGGAAGCTGTCCGGAGCCAGTCCGTCGTATTGGTGCGGGTCGCAAGGGCAAACATGGAATAGGGCTCCCGCTGCCAGGCCTAGGCCTCTGGCGGCGGGGCCCGCACCGGGACTAGAATCAGCCGCATGGACGGATCCCGGCAACCCATCCTGATCACCGGCATCACCGGATTCATCGGCGGTCACCTGGCTCGGCGGATGCTGGCTAGCGGGGTCCTGGTGCGCGGGCTCAGTCGGGCGCCGGACCGGGCTGCCGACCTATCCGTCGCCGGGGCTGAGATCGTGCGCGGCGATTTGCTCGATCCCGCCTCCTTGCGTCGAGCGGTTGACGGTTGCGACGTTATCTTTCACGCTGCGGCCGAGGTCGGGGAGCGGCCGGGCCGTGAACGGCTGATGACGGTGAACGTCCAAGGCACCGAGCACCTGGTTTCCGCAGCCCTCGATGCGGGCGTCCGCCGATTCGTCCACCTCAGTTCATGCGCGGTCTACGGGTCTCCGCAACTATTGGGCATTGACGAGACATTCCCACTTCAGATGGGCGCCAGCGACTACCACGATTCGAAGGTGCGATCAGAGGCGGTCGTCTGGAATGCGATAACGTCGCGCGGCCTGCCCGCTGTCATCGCCCGCCCGTCACAGGTGTACGGTCCGGGTTCGGAGATCTTCACCATCCGACCGGTCAAGGCGATCCGATCGGGGCGGATGTTCCTCATCGACGGCGGCAGGCACTTCTGCAAGCCGATTTTCATCGACGACCTGGTGCGAGGTCTGCTGGCGTGCGCTGTGGTGCCCGAGGCGGCAGGGGAGGCCTTCAATTTCACGAATGATGATCCGGTGCCATGGCGGGTCTTCTTCGGGAGCTACGCCGCGATGATGGGCCGGCGGGAGTTGCCTTCACTCCCCTACTCACTGGCATGGCCGCTGGCACTGGCGAACGAAGCGTGGGCCAAGCTGCGCGGTCGGCAGCCCGGTGTCAACCGGCGAACCCTCGCCAGTCTGCACAGCACCAACAGCTTCAGCAATCGGAAAGCCAAGCGGGTTTTGGGCTGGGCGCCCCGAATCACCCTGGAAGAGGGAATGCGGCGCACGCAGGCTTGGCTGGGGGAAGAGGGTTATCTCGCTCATGCCTGAGCGGGCTCGGCGAGCACCTTTTCGAACAACGCGATCGTCTGGTCGACGTCGTCATCCGTGATCCAGTAATGGGTTACGAGGCGCATGGTGCGAGGACCGCGGGCCTTCAGCCGTATCTCCTGGGCCCTGGCCCGTTCGACAAACACCGCTGCTTCAGGAGCCTCCGGCTCCGGAAACTCCACGCACACCATGTTCGTTTGTGGTTGGGGATTGAGCACCGTCACGCCGCGAACTTCCTCGAGCCCGTCCGCCAGCCTGCGCGCACGAGCGTGATCCTCGCCTAATCGATCCACCATGGTGTCCAGGGCCACGAGACCGGCTGCCGCCAACACGCCGGCCTGGCGCATGCCCCCGCCGAGCGCCTTGCGGATCCTGAGCGCCTCGGCGATGAACGGCCGACTGCCGCATAAGACAGAGCCGACCGGGGCACAGAGCCCTTTTGACAGACAAAACGTGACCGAGTCGACCGGCTTGGTGAGCGCCTCAATGGGCAGATTGAACGCAGCCGCAGCGTTGAAGACCCGCGCTCCGTCCAAGTGAACCTTGAGACCGATCTTATGCGCCGTTCGGAAAAGTTCAGCGGTGTACTCCGCGCCGAGGGCCGCCCCGCAGCGGAAGTTGTGAGTGTTTTCGACGCAAATCAGCCGGCTCCGCGGGTGATGCGGATCGTCGGCCCGCACAGCTTCCGTCACGGCCTCGAGGGGCAGTTCCCCGCTTTCGAGCGTCGCGACCGTGCGCGGTTGGATGCCGCCGAGCCCGGCCATGCCCGCCGCTTCCTTCAGAAATTGGTGCGCCAGATCGCCGAGGATCACCTCGTCGCCGCGACCGCAGTGGGCGAGAACGGCGGCCAGATTGCCCATCGTCCCCGAGGCGACGAACAACCCCGCTTCATGGCCCATCAGGTCGGCGGATCGCTCCTGCAGGAGATTGACCGTTGGATCTTCCCCATACACGTCATCGCCAACTTCCGCCTCCGCCATGGCTGCGCGCATTTCTTCCGTGGGCCACGTTACGGTGTCCGATCGAAGGTCAATCCAGTTCATCATCGCGCCGCTTCCGATCAGGCGTTACCATCGGGGTTCTTCCCCCGGGTCCGGCGCCGCAACCGACTGCAGGCCAATGAGAAGTCGTCGGCCAACGGCGCCTCGAAGCGCCGCGCTTCCCCTTCGCCGGGTAAAACGACTTCTATCGAGGCCGCGTGCAACATTTGTCGCTCGACCGGCAGGCTCGGCGTACGCCGCCCATAGACCGTATCGCCGACGACTGGGCATTCCAGGAAGGCCAGGTGCACCCTGATCTGATGGGTCCTGCCCGTCCTCGGATGTATTTCCAGCAGCGTGTGGGCAGGGAACGTCTCGATCGTGTGATATATCGATATCGCCATCCGCCCATCACCCTCCGCGACGACGGCCATCCGTTTGCGCTTGGTCGGGTGACGACCAATTGCGGCCTCCACCCGGCCCGAGGGAGTCGGCGGAGAACCGTCAACCAGCGTCAAATAGCGCTTCTCGACCTGCCGTTCCTTGAACTGTCGCTGGAGATGCTGATGGGTTTCATCGTCCTTGGCCAGCAGGATGACGCCCGAGGTGTCTTTGTCCAGTCGGTGGACGACACCCGGGCGCCGGATGCCGCCCACCCCCTTCACGTCGGGGGCGTGCGCCAGGGCCGCATGGACCAAAGTTCCACTTGGGTGACCGGGCCCGGGATGGACCACCATTCCGGGCGGCTTATTTACAACTAGGATCCTTTCGTCCTCGTAAAGGACATCCAGGGGGATATCTTCGGCTTCAAGCTGGCTGGGCTCTGGAGGGGGAACGGTCGCCGCGACACGCTCACCGCCCGCCAGAGGGTGGGCCGGTCGCTCAACCACCTCTCCGTCCACGAGGACCCATCCTTCTTTGATCAGGGCCTGCCAGCGGGTCCGCGATAGGGTATCCTCCATTTCGGAAAGAACGACGTCCAGCCGGCCGCCGGCGTCGGGAGCGCGGAAGTGGACTTCGCGCGCGCTCACCCCACCGTGCCCTCCACCTCCGGCGCGGAATCTTCTTGGGCGCCCACTGTTCCCTCCCCAACGGGCTCACGATGTTCTTCGAACCACATACTCAAGATCAGCAGGGCAACGCCCACGGAAATCGCCGCGTCGGCGAGATTGAAAACCGGGAAACGACCAAACGCCAGAAAGTCGGTCACCGGCCCCTGCCGCAGTCGATCGATGAGGTTGCCCAACGCGCCGCCGAACTGCAATATGAGCGCCGCGCGGAGAAGTCTGTGATTGGACGGGACTTGGGGGAAGTAGTAGAGAATCGCTGCGCTCACCACGACCGCGATGACGCCGAACACCATACCGCCATCCGGAAACATACCGAACGCGGCGCCCGTGTTCTCCCAGTGAACGATGCGAAAGTACGGAGAGATCGCCGGAATGGGCTCCCAGACCTCGCCGAATGCCAACCGCGAACGGACCCACTGCTTGGACGCCTGGTCCAACCCCAGGATCAGCCCGCCTCCAAGAAGCAATATCAGTGTGTCACGCACCCTTGACAATCCGACCTCCCAGTACCCGCGGCCTCAGAAAGTTCTGCCTGAGCCGAATTATCCTATCACAGCTGGCCACGACGCGATGGGGTCGCGCCGTACGGCGCGACCCAAGTGCCCGAACGGCCAACTTCGCTCGTTGTTTATGCATCCACACGCGAGACCGCGACGGCGAAATCGTCCCCATCGATCTCGAATTCGTCCAGCGCCTCGCCTTGGGGTTGATCCACGGACTCAAATGAAGCGGCGAGGGTTTCGCCCTGGATGTATTCGCGGTGAGTCTCTATTGCACGGGCGAGTTGCCCGGATGCGCTGTACTGTGCTTGGATGGAATCATCGACTTCGAATTCAGCCTGTTTCCGCAGGTCCTGGACTCGGCGGACCACCTCTCGTGCCAGCCCCTCCAACAGCAACCCCTCGCTGATTTCTGTGTCCAGGGCGACCACATAGCCGGCGTCGCCGACGGCCGAAAATCCGGGTCTGGGCTCAAGTCGGACTTCCACCTCGTCCGGCAGCACCTCCACGCGCTTTCCTTTGACCTTCACTTCCAGGCTCTCGCCGTTCAGAATTCGCCGCGCGGCGGGTTCAGGATCCAACTGCAACAGGGCCTCCCGCAGCGGCGGGAACTCGGAACCATACTTCTGGCCCAGCTGTTTGGGCAGGGGGTGGAGCTGATAATCCACGACGTCTGAGGCCGCGTCGAGCAGACGGACCTGCTTCACATTCAGCTCCTCGGCGATGAGCTCCCGATAATTGCGGACCACCTCACGCTCGCGCGCCGACCCGACGGCGAAGGAGGCCTCCGCCAGCGGCTGTCGCAGCTTGATGCCGGCTTGATTGCGCGCCCCGTGCCCCTGGGAAACTAACTGCGTGACAAGACCCATATCGCGCGTCAGCTGCGGATCCAACGCGCTCTCGTCGACCGAGGGCCAATCCGTGTGATGGACGCTCACTGGCGCGCTCTCGTCGACCTGCCGCACCAGGTTCTGGAACATGGTCTCGGTGACAAATGGGACGAACGGTGCCAGAAGCCGGATCAAGGTCGTCAGCACCTCGTGCAGCGTTCGATAAGCGGCTTCCTTGTCGGCGTCGGAGGCTTCGCTGGCGCCGGTCTTGGCCCAGAAGCGCCGCCGACTGCGTCGCAGGTACCAGTTGCTCAGGTCGTCGATGAAGCCATTCATGGCCTGCGTCGCTTTGTCCGGCTCATAGCCCTCCAGTCGCCCGGTGACCTCCTCCACCACCTCGTTCAGGCGCGCCAGGATCCAGCGGTCGAGTTCGGCGGGAGCGGCCTCGGCGGCGCTTTCCGGGCTCCAGCCGTCGATGTTGGCGTAGGTGACAAAGAAGCTGTACACGTTCCACAATGGCAGCAGGAATTGTCTCCGGACTTCATCGGCGTGCTCATAGCCGAACAGCAGATCCTTCTCGGGCCTGTGATCGCAATACAACCAGCGCATCACGTCGACGCCCATATGATCGGCGGCTTCATTGAATTCGATCATGTTGCCCCACGACTTGTGCATCGGCCGCCCATCCTCGGCGAGCAGCGTGCTGTAGGTGAAGCAGTGCTTGAACGGCGCCCGGCGCTCCAGGGTCGTGCTCATCGCCAGAAGACTGTAGAACCAGTTGCGGAACTGCCCGGGAAAGCTCTCGCTGATCAGATCCGCCGGGTACCATTTCTCCCAATACTCCCGATCGCTGTTGTAGCGCAGCGTGCTCATGGCCACAATGCCGGCATCCAGCCAGGGATTCCCCACGTCCGGAATGCGTGAGATCTCCTCACCACATGACGAACATTTGACCGTCACGGCATCAATGTGCGGCCGGTGTGGAGTATGCCCCTCAAATTCCTCCCAGCCGTTGACGGCGCGTTCCTTAAGCTCTTCTCGGCTGCCGATCACCTCGAAACTTTCACAGGAAGCACACTCCCAGATCGGCAGCGCCAGCCCCCAGTAACGCTTCTTGGAGACCATCCAGTCCTCCATATTGCGCAGCCAATCCAGCTCGCGCTCCAGACCAAACGCGGGATGCCACTGCGTCTCCTCGTCAACGACCTCCATGATCTGATAACGCAGGTTCGCCCGCTTCTCCTCCTCGGTCACCTCATCGTAGGGCTTGTCGAGCTTCCGGCCCATGTCGATGAACCACTCGTCGACCAATCGGAAAACGAGCTCCGACTCACAGCGCCAGCAAACAGGGTAGCGGTGGGTGTAGTCGTCGGTCCGATAAGTGAGTCCCTTTTCAGTCAGGTGTTTGAAGATCGGTTGGGCGACCTCGTGAACCTGCTGACGCGTCAGCCAATCGAAACCTTCGACAAAGACCCCGGCTTCGTCCAGCGGAGCCAGCACGGGCAAATTGTGCTCCTGACTCAGCGCGAAGTCCTCCGCGCCGCATCCCGGCGCGATGTGCACGATGCCGGTGCCCTCTTCCTCACCGACCTCGCCCCACAAGATGACCCGATGTGCCTCGGGACCGCCCACTTGCTGCTGGGCCGGTAGGTCGTCGAAGGGACCGTCATAGGTCCAGCCCTCCATATCGGCGCCCTTGAGCTCCTCCGCAATTTCGTGGTCGCCCTGCAGCAGGTCGGCCGTCTCCTTGCTGAGGTAGAAGAGCTCGCCGTCCTGCCGGACCTTGAGATAAGTCAGATCCGGCCCCACCGCGGCGGCGATATTGCTGGTCAGCGTCCACGGCGTCGTGGTCCAGACCAGCAGGCTCTCGTTTTCACGCTGGCGCAGGGGGAAGCGCAGGACGATGGAGGGATGCGTCAGCTCGCGGTAGCCTTCCGTCACGATCTCATGCTGGCTCAGTCCGGTGCCGCAGCGGCTGCACCAGGGCATCACATCGGTGCCTTTGTAGATCCAGCCCCGGTCGTGACATGACTTCAGCACCGACCAGATCGTGTAATTGTTGACGTCCGAGAATGTGAAATACGAACCCCCCAATTCGGGAAGTCCCAAGCGACCCACCAGCCCCTCGACCGTGTCGGTCACCGGTCCCTGCGGACCCTGAAGGGTGATCTGCTGCGACGGATCCTCGCCCAGCTTGTCCCGCAGCATGCGCAGTTCATCCGGGTCGTCCCAATCCATCCAATAGCCCAGACGGATGCTCTGCTCGGTTTGAACCGCGGCGTATTTCAAGACCCGCTGTTTACACAGCACGACGAATTCGGCCAGGCCGAACCGCTCGATATCCCGCTTGGAGGCGAAGCCTTTTTCACGCTCCACATTGACCTCGACCCAGAGCCCCTGGCAGTCGAATCCGTTCTGAAAACGCAGCTCATGACCTTGCATGGCCTTGAAGCGCTGAAACAGATCTTTGTAGGTCCTGCCCCATCCGTGGTGAACCCCCATCGGGTTGTTGGCGGTAATCGGCCCATCGACGAACGACCACGACGGCCCGCCGCGGCGCATCTCCCGAAGCTTCTCAAATGCCCTCTGCTCGTCCCAGAATGCCAGAGTTTCGTGTTCTTGCTCTACAAAGTCAACGTGACTGGGTACGGGCTCGAACATTCAATCACCTCGTTCTTGAAGCTCGATGACCAAGCGCTTGTTCTGGGCGCCTTTACTCTTGTAATCCACCACCCGGATAGGACCGACCTCTCGGGTGTTGGCCACGTGGGTACCGCCATCAGCCTGCAGGTCCAGATCTTCGATCTCAACCACGCGCACCTCCCGGATCCCTTCCGGCAGCAAATTAATCTTTGTGCGGATCAAATCCGGGATCTGGAAGGCTTCTTCCCGCGGCAGGATATCGGTCGTCACCGGCCGAGCGGCTTCAACTTCCCGGTTGATCTTCTCCTCGATCTCCTCGGCAAGTTCCTTGGTCATCGAGTGGAATTCGAAGTCCATCCGCCCCCGCAGCGGGTCCATATTGCCACCGGTGACGCTGACCTGATAATCGCGCCAGATAACGCCGCACAGGACGTGCATCGCGGTGTGTGTGCGCATGAGCTGATAGCGGTGCATCCAATCAATCTCTCCGGTCATCCGGGTGCCGACCTCCGGCGGATCGCCGTCCAGACGATGCCAGATCTCGCCACTCTGTTTCTTCGCTCGGGCTACGTTCCACACCCGCTCGCCGTATTTCACCCAACCCTTGTCCGCGGGCTGCCCACCGCCTCCTGGATAGAACGCGGTCCGATTCAAGACAACCCCGTTCTCGTCGGCGGCGACAACCTCGCCTTGGAAGGATTTTTGATAGGCATCGTCGAAGTAAATCAGTTTGGTCATTTCGTCACCACCCGTTCAGAAATAGCGATCCGTTACCCGTCACGAAAACAAAAAACCCCCGCCCCTGCCGGGACGAGAGTCTCGTCAGCGCTCCCGCGGTACCACCCCGCTACCCGTCTCCAGAGACGGGCGCTTGTTCGAGTACGGCTCCTCATGAGCTTATACTCGCGCTCGGTTAACAGCGAGCAACCCCGGCTTCCCTACTGGCCTGGTCGGCGTTCAGGTCGCGGCTCCGGAGGGATTTTCGGCCCGTCGCCCTGCCCCGGCTCGCACTGTCCCAGGTTCGCTTACAGCGACAAATGAGCGTACTCGTCTCCATCCCAGCCTTAAATTTTCAATTGTACTGAGATTATGCCATATGCGGCAGGCCGCGGTCAATGACCCAGCAGCTCGACGCTGTCGTCGCGGGATTGCTCCACGAACTCGACCTCGCCAAAGCCCTCAAGCAGGCCCCTCGCCTCATCCCGCAGCTTGCGCATCCGATCGTCTTTGGCCTTCCAGGCGCCCTCCATTTGGCGCAGGACAAGCTGGCTGTCGCCCCGCACTTCCACGGTGACGGATCCGAGGTCGGTTCCCCTTCCTAAAAGGTAGGAGCGGAGCGCTCGCAAGCCCGCGACCAAGGTCAAGTACTCGGCTTCGTTGTTGGTCCCCAAGCCGAAATTCAGCCGCTCGGTGGTTCCCTCCGGCTCGGTCCAAGGTCGAATATGGTAGGAGCCAAACGCAGGACCGGGATTGCCCTTGCTCCCTCCGTCGAAAACCAGCAGGTAGCGACGGGTCACAATTCGCCCGCCCCTAGGATAGCGCTTCGCCCATTCACGTTTCCAGCAGTGCTTCCGCTTTCTCCGGATACCAGCGATGGAGCAGGGCCTCGAGGTTGCGCCAGTGAAGTTCCTCGGCCAGTCCATTGAGAAGGATTCGACTCTTACCGCACTCTTCGATTTCGGCCTCTTCGAGAATCGGCAAAGGGTCCTTGCGCCGGCCCGCCTTGCGCACCGCCTTGGCGATACAGTTGAGGTATTCGAGGTTTTCCTTCACCGCCGTTCCGACCTCGCCGCGCAAAATGACATCGCCGTGTCCTTGTACCAGACTCTCGAGTTTGAGCTTGGGAATCCGCTTCAGGCTCTCCACCATGACATCGTAGTCGCCGTCAACCAGGTGGGGAACCGGCATCATAATGTCGCCGGCGAAAAGCACCTTTTCCTCGTTCAGAAGCACGCCGACGCCGTCCTCCGTGTGGCCGGGAAGCGGGATCAGCTCAAGCGTCCTCTCCCCCAGGCGCAACCCGAGCGTGCCCTCTTGGAAGATGAAGTTCGGCAGCACGATCTCCACCTGACCCAGGTTCCGGTTTTCTTCCTTGGCGAGTCTCAGACCCTCACGCCCGCGTGTATCGAGCAGGTTCTTGGTCATGACGTGGCCCAGCACAAGCGCCCCGGGAAACCAATGTGCACCGAAGCTGTGATCGGCGTGGTAGTGAGTGTAAATGACGTAGCGGACACTGCTCTCGAGCTCATCCTCGACGAAGCTCCGCAGTTGCTGAGTTTCGTCCGGGAAGGGCAGTGTATCGACGGCGACCGACCACCTCGGCCCGACCACCACCCCGGCGTTCACCGAGGCGTATCGATCACTGGTGAAGACGTAGACGTTGTCGGCCACCCGCTCCCTGATCATCCGCCCTCCCCAAGAATTAGAACCGGCGGAAGGATAGCACAGGCCCGCGATCGCCGTCAAATTACCTTGACATAAATAGGACCGCGACGGCGAAATTACCTATGCTTGGATGGCTATACGCAGCCACTCCGGTCAGTTCGGGGGCGAGAGCGGCTGGGTGGTCGGTGTCGGGTAGATCGTGAACCCCTCCCAAGCGACAAACTCGACGAAGTTGGTTTGGGCCGGGTTCAGGTAGAACTGCGAGGTAAACCTTCGGAAGAAGTAGGTCACCCGTACCTCATAGGGCCCCGCCGGCAAGTCTCCGATCACGAGGTTCTCCGAGTAATGGTCATCCGGCTTAACCGAGTCCCATGCATACGTCCAGCCCTGCCATCGTTCCTCGGTATCCAGGTTCACCAGCTGGATCATCTGCTCTTTCAGCGGCCGTTTGTAGCCATTCATGAAGCGCCCGACGAACACTCCCGTTCCCTGCAAGGGGACCACCCACAACTCCGGATTGCGGGTGTTAAAGTAGCGGTTCTCACCGATTCGGACTTCGAAATGAAGGTGCGAGCCGGTGGTGTGGCCGGTGTTGCCCACGCGCCCGATGATCTCGCCCTTGGAGACGATTTGGCCGTCCCAGACGAGGGTCTCCGAAAGGTGCGCGTACACCGTGTACAGCCGCTGCCCTTCGTATCCGAAGTCGTGTTTGATGGCGATGGCCAGCCCGTAGGGATCGGTCTCATCCTCGACGCCTCGATACAGGCCATAGCCGACCCAGACCACTTCGCCCGCTGCAGCGGCCGTCACCGGGTCCCCGGTCTCGCTGAGCAGGTCCACACCGGTGTGGGTGGGCTCCTCGCCGAAGTACGTGGATCCGTAGCGGTAGCGTGGGTTCACCCAGGATCGGTCGACCGAGGCGACGCCTGAGCCAATCGGCCGTGTGAAGTAGAAGTGATCCTCCGGCCGCACCGCCCAAGGCGCCGGGTACGGGGGAGGCGCCCATTCGGCAACCGAGACTGGAGCGACCTCAGCTGAGGAGGACTCGCCGGGAGTCGTGGTGGGGGGTGGTATATGGATGGGCAAGCTGGTTGGCTCGACGCTGGTCGAGGTGGCCGCCGGCGGTGGATTGCCGGTCACAGCCGCCTCGGTCGGCAGGGCGATGACTGAGGTTGGAGCATCGGACGGATCCGGCTGCGGCGGGGTGGTGGCCGTTGCGCTTTCCGGGGCCCCCGCACAGGCAGCGAGCGCCAGTGTCAGAATTAAAGCCATCCGGAAACTGCCTTGGTTCACGGCAGGTGAGTGTCGGTGGGTGCGGGTGTGTCGGTCGGGACCGGGGTGTCGGTGGGCGTGGGTGTAGGTGACGGAGTCCACCAGCGCCACCACCACGGCGTCACTGTCGGCCAAGGGGTGTTTGTCG
The DNA here is from genome assembly GCA_964517315.1 of uncultured Anaerolineaceae bacterium. Taxonomy (GTDB): domain Bacteria; phylum Chloroflexota; class Anaerolineae; order Anaerolineales; family E44-bin32; genus DASWJQ01. Next base: position 20,581 of record CAZFCJ010000059.1, read on the forward strand.
GGGTCGGAGTGGGACTGCTGAACGGTGTGGGGGTGGCGATCGCCTGCTCGGGATAAATCTGGCGCATGGCCTCCAGCCAGCTCAAGCCCTCTGTGAACGCAAACTCGTTGTAACGAGCCCCGGGCAGGAAAGTCTGCCAGTTATTGAGCGCGGGCTGGCGTTCAAAGCCGTAAGCCCGGGCCAGTGCGGTGAAGTCTACGTAATAGCCTGACGGCACGTTCTCAAACTCGCGTCCTCCCTGGTCGTAATCGCTGGGCTCACCGCGATAGCGCGCGTCAAAATCCCATGGCCGGCGTCGCAGCGGCTCGCCCTGTGATCCGTCCTGCTCGGCGGTGCGCACATACACGCGCCAGTAAGTTTGCGACCCGAAATCTTCCCGGACCACTTCGACCCAATCGGCCCGATACAAGCCCTGAGGAAACGCGAACGCCCGTCCTGTGTAAAGCCAGTCGTCATAAGGGTAGCCGGGCGGGAGCGGATCGTTAATCCCTACGAAGGCGTGCTCGAGCGAGCCGAGGAAGTCCCACCCGACCTCTTCTGCGACCCTGGCGCGCAGGCTGCGAAACGGGAGATCCGCGGCCTCGACGAGGGTTGGGTTGGGCGCCCGCAGGTCTCCGAGATTGACCAAGCTCATCCGTCCGACTTGCTGCTGGGGTACGGCGCTCCTTGCGGCCTGGGAGCGATCGCCGGAGACATCGGACTTCGAAGCCGCGGCGACCGGCGGTACCGCGCGCCCCCAGTCGACGAGCGGCGCCGCTCCTTGACCGGTGATCGACACCGAAGGCGGCGCTTGGCTTCCGAGTGCATAGCCGACCACATGCTCTTCGTTCGGCGAGCGCAGGGTCACGAGCAACGCGGAGCCATCGGGGGACCAGACCGGCCGGGTTCCCGGTCCACGCTGGACCGGATCGGCATCCGGCCGTCGCGGCTCGAGCGTCCACACGAGATCAAGACCCTGTGCCTCCGTGGCGTAAACGATCCATTTGCCGTCGGGCGAAAACCCGGGGTGCGCCTCATCCAATTCCGATGTACGGGTCAAATTTTGAAAACGGTCCGTAGGCCTGTCGAGATCGGAGAGGAAGACGTCGCGCGATCCATCGCGGTCGGAGATAAACGCGATCCGCCTTCCGCCGGCCGGATCCCAGTGCGGACTGGTATCCATACCCGGGTGATTGGTGAGTTGTATGGGGGGGCTTCCGATGTTGACGGCGAGGATCCAAATATCCAGATCCCCATCGGAATTGGCCTCGTAGGCCAGCCAATTGCCGTCTGCGGACCAAGTGGGATGGCCCTCATACGCCGACGTAACCGTCAGCCGCTCCACCTCGCCGGTCTGCAGTTCCAGCAGGTAGAGATCCCACTGCCCATCACGGTCCGACCGAAACGCGAGCCGGCTGCCGTCGGGCGAAAGCGCCGGATCCCGGTCAGCGCCTCCGGCGGTGATGCGGATTGGAGGTGGCCCCCCGAGCCGGTGAGCCTCGAGGTAGGAACGGCCCTGCTCTCCAGCGGCATATACGAGCCATCCCCCGGCGTTGCGGACCGTTTCGGCTTCGGCGGGCGTTGCCGAAGCCTGCTCGTTATTCATTTCGGCCGACCGGGTTTGTGCGCGGGCCAATTCTGTGGAAAGTGCGATCAGCGTGGGCTGCAGGTCCACCGACGCCGGCGCGGGGGAATCATGCGCCTGGAGAGCCAGCCAGCCCAACCCCACCGCAGCTACGACGCCCACCAGAAGGACTACACGCATGCCTGCGCCCCGAGCAGGGTTGGGCTGCCCGTCAGGCTCCTGGTTCAAACTCATCTCGACCCGAAGTCTCCCATAGCTGTCAAGTATCACCGCGAACGCAGTTCGCGCCCATAGCACGCCCGTCCTACGTCATGTTGCAATTGGGATGCCATAAAAGAGTTAAGCTGGCCGGCCGGCCAGCTTAGCTCATAGATAACCTGACGTTGATGCTGGGATCAGGTATCCGTGGGGGGAATGGGTTCTTCCCAGCGCTGGGCGGCGACTTCGGATGGAATGTCGAAGGCCTCTGCAAAACCTTCGAGGTCGCCGCCTTGGGCCCGATACGCCGCGACCATGCGGTCGGGGGCCACCATGGCTCGGGCGAACTGCTCTGAGCTGTCCCGCAGATCGGATAACAGCAAGTCAGCCAGACCCATCTTGCGCCCCTGCGCGCTGGTGATCAGGGCGCTGAGTGTTTCTCGGGCCA
>CAZFCJ010000060.1:0-22691 GCA_964517315.1 uncultured Anaerolineaceae bacterium
CCATTTGGCCGACAGTCTCAAAGCTGCCGAGGCGACGGGGGATCCCTTCGCTCGGGCGGCGGCCCTCAACAATTGGTCTCTGCTCCTGGCGGACTTGGACAAGATCGACCGGGCCCTCGAGACGGCCCAGGAGGCCTTGGAGCTCTGCAAATCCCACGGCGACCGGCATCGCCAAGGCGCGCTGCACAGCACGATCGCCGATCTGCTGCACGCTGCCGGTAGGACGCAAGAAGCGATGCCCTATATGAAGGAGTCCGCCCGGATTATGGCCGAGATCGGTCTCGAAGAGGGGTCATATCGGCCGGAGATTTGGAAGCTGGTCGAATGGTAAGCGGCGAGCGGGTTGGGTCGCCGCGCCCTGAGTTTCCGGTTCTCTAAGATCGATCCGGCCGGCGAGGTGGGAGCGGTCAGAGTGTGCCGTGGGTCAGAATGTCGGAATCGTATCTCCAATAGATCGAGAGACTGAAGGAGGAAACGTGGCTCACGAGGCTTCATTCGCCATCGCTACTCGGAATGCTCTCCTGATCGCCCGTCCCGGTTCCGGATGGAAGAGCGAGGTCCATCTGGAAGGCAGGTCCCCGGAGTCCCTCGCGGTCGATCCGGGCGATCCCACCCGGTTGTATGTGGGCACTTGGGGGCACGGCTTGTGGCGCAGCTTCGACGCCGGCCGCACCTGGGAGCCCGTCGGTGAGGGGATCCCTCATGACGACATCACTGCGGTTGCGGTCGACCGATCGGATCCGTCGCGGCCGGGAACGGTCTACGTCGGCACCGAGCCCAGCAGCATGTCCCGCTCCGAAGACGGAGGCGAGAGCTGGCGTGAACTGGGCGCGTTTCTCGACCTGCCCTCCGCCTCACAGTGGAGTTTCCCGCCCAAGCCCGACACGCACCATGTGCGCTGGATTGAGACGGACCCTGGCGCAGCCGGGAAGTTGTACGTGGCGATTGAGGCGGGCGCGCTGGTGCGCACGCTCGATGGCGGTGACACCTGGTTGGATCGCGTGGAGGATGGGCCCTTCGACACGCACACCGCGGCCACCCACCGCCGAGCACCCGGGTTGGTGGTCTCGGCGGCCGGCGACGGCTACTACGAAAGCCGTGACGGCGGGGAAAGCTGGTCCCGGCCGATGGACGGGCTGGGCCACAGGTATCTGGTGGGGGTGGCGCTCGATCCGGGCGATCCGGAGACGGTGGTGGTCTCGGCGGCCGCGGGTCCATATGTTGCCTACCGCCCCAGCAGCGCCGAGGCGTATGTGTACCGCAAAAGCGCCGGTGGCGCGTTTGAGACGGCGATGAAGGGGCTGCCGGGGGCGGCGGGTACCGTCGCCAGCCGCTTCGCAACGGTCCACGATGAGCCGGGAGTCCTATTCGCCGTCAACAACCACGGTCTTTTCCGCTCGCAGGACGGCGGTGCGACCTGGGAAGACCTTCCCGTCGAATGGCCGGAGGCGGTCTTCCGGGGCGGCGTGGACGGGCTGGTGGCGTTCTCGGCTTAGGCCGAAATCGACGGGCAAGAGCTGCCCTCACCCTTCGCGGCGGCGCATCTCCCGGACGGCAGGCCTGTCGACATGTCGTAGGTGCGGCCGCCCCCCTGGTTTGTCCCGTCGCTCGAACATCGGAAGGCCGCAGTGAGACAGGAGCAAAACGCCATCGTCGGGCGGCTTCTGTTCTCCCGAACGTGGGCGCGGAGGGCTTCACGTCACTTTCTCAATGCAAGGTTCCCTGGACCGATCTTGCTCATGGGTGAAAGAAGTCCGGGATTGACCCGCGGATTTGACTGCCATGGAGGAGTTGGTATACATTTGGAATGTAAGCAATAAACCAAACGATGTGTCGGGCGCGGGCCGAGTCTTGTGTGAGGCGTGGACGGATGGAGCAAGGGAAATTCCCACCTCTGGGCAACAAACCCCTCTGGCAGCAAGTGCATGACGTGCTCGAGCGAATGATCATCCACCGTGAGATCCAACCCGGAATAAAGCTGCACGAACGGGAGCTCTCCGAGAGATTTGGTGTGAGCCGCGGCCCCATTCGGGAAGCCCTGCTGGCGCTGCAGAAGGACGGCTGGGTGGAGGTCCGTCATCATCAGGGCACGTACGTGCGCAATCCGGGCAAGGCGGAAGCCCATCAACTCTTCGAGATCCGAGGGATCCTCGAGCCCGAGGCGGCGGCGATGGCCGCCGATAGGGCCTCGGACGAGGACGGTGCCAAGCTGCAGGAAATCGTCGATGAGGGCTTCCGGGCGCTCGAGGCGGGGGGCGTGGACGAGGCGATTCGGCTCAACACGCGGTTCCACCGGACCATTTGCGAGATTACCGGCAATATGCTTTTGGCCAGCATGATGGACGGGCTGGAAAAACGTGTGATCTGGTTCCTTTCCGCGGTCATGCCTTTTCGGGGGCAGGAGTCCTGGCCAGAACATCAAGAACTCGTGGAGGCGATCAAGGCCAGGGATCCGGAGAGAGCGTCCGAGATCATGGCCCGTCACACCAACGCGACCTACGAGGCGTATGTCAACACAGTAGGCGCGGAGGCCCCAGAAGACGCGTCCGAGCGCACCGTACAGGGGTCGGTGTGACCGTTCCCCATATCCCCTGTCAGTTGCGATGGGGAGCGAACTAGTTTTGGAGTTTTACCTCTACCCGCTGGTCGTTGCGGCCGGCTTCGCGGCGGGCTTTATCAACACCCTCGCAGGCAGCGGGTCATTGATCACACTTCCCATCTTAATCTTCATCGGACTTCCGGCTAACGTGGCCAACGGGACCAACCGCGTGGGCATACTGTTTCAAAACATCATGGGCGCCAGCAGCTTTCGAAGGAGGGCCGTCCTCGATCTTCGCGGCGCGCTGATGCTCGGTGTGCCGGCGGTTTTGGGTTCCATTGCCGGAGCTCAGATCGCAGTCAACTTGAACGAGGAGGTCATGCGGCGCGTGATCGGGGTCGTGATGATCATCATGCTCGTCGTCATCCTCGCCAGGCCCGAGCGCTGGTTGGAAGGTGAGTTCCTCGAGATGGATGGCCTGCCCACTTGGTCCCAGCTGGCAATTTTCTTCGGAATTGGCATATACGGGGGGTTTATCCAGGCCGGTGTGGGCATTTTCCTGCTCGCTGGCTTGGTCCTGTCGGTCGGATATGACCTGGTACGGGCCAACGCAGTCAAAGTCGCTATCATCCTGCTGTTCACCGTATCGGCTCTGCTGGTGTTTCTCAGGAACGGCCAGGTGAATTGGGCGGTGGGGCTGGTGATGTCGCTCGGCAACGTGGTGGGGGCCTGGCTGGCGGCCCGGGTAGCCGTCGAAAAAGGAGCCCCGTGGATACGGCGGCTCCTGATCGCGGTCATTGCCGTAGCCGCCGTGAACCTGCTGTTGTTCTAGAGGAGTTGAACGCCCCGAGATCTGTTGTTCGGAGGAGTGAGAGATTTGAGCTCGGATGAAGACGAGGCCCGTTCGGGCGTGGAACCGTGGTTTCTTTGCATGGTGAGAGCCGTGTGAGAACCCTCCGCGCTCATTGACGTGAACCTCGTGACGTTCAACCGAGGAAGGACCATTCTCAACGGTCCTATGGAAGGAGGTGGTCCCCGGCGACGCAGAGGTGAGAGAGAACGGTGTCTTGAGCTCGAAAGACATTTCGCTATCCAGCGGAAGTGAGCTTCCACGAGGAGGAGAGATATACCATGAAACGGATATTCAGCGCGATGACTCTGCTGGTCATCGCCAGTATGGTGATCGCCGCCTGCCAGCCGGCGGCGGAGCCCACCCCGACTGCGGCTCCGGCGGAAGATGAACCGGCCGAGGTGGGAGGTCGAATCCGAGTCGCACTGGGTGACATCGAGTCCGTCGAGACTCTCAACCTGCTGATCGCGCTTGATCGCGTGCGTGAGCGTGGCGTTGAAGTCGAGCTTCAGGAATTGGCCGATGAGGACACCGCCAACCAGGCGGTGGTCAGCGGTCAGGCGGATATCGGCCTGGGTGCCCCGTACGGCCTGATCCAGGGTCTGGATGCGCCGGTCAGGATCATCTGCCAGCTTCAGACGCTGCGGTTTTTCGCGGTCGCCGACCAGGAGGCTTATCCTGATTGGCAATCCCTGGACGGTGAGACCTTCACCGTGCACTCGCGCGGGTCCGGAACGGAGGCCATGGCCCGCCTGATCGAACAAACCGAGGGCATCGAGTTCGGTGAAATCAGCTATGTGTCCGGCTCGGAGGTGCGGGCCACCGCGCTGCTCCAGGGCAACATCCAGGCCACCTTCATCGACATCCCCAACAAGAACTTCGTGATGGGGGAGGCCCCGGACCGGTTCCACCTCCTGCCGCTGCCCGACATCCCGGCCAGCGACGAGTCCCTGTTCGGCAACATCGACTGGATGCAGGAGAACAGCGCGCAGGTGCAGGTGCTGCTCGAAGAGGTGCTGACGACCTGGCGCTCGATCGTCGAAGATCCGTCCTTCGTGCTCGAGGAGCGCGAGCGTCTGGGGATGCTGCCGGATCTGCCCGCCGAACTGGAAGAGGAACTGCTGCCGTACTATGAGCAGGCCAGCGAGGAGGGGCTGTTCGCCACAGACTGCGGTGGGGCCGAGGCGGCCATGGCCGACTTCGAGTTCTACACTGTCGCCGGTCAGCTCGAAGGAAATCCTGGGGACCTGCGGGTGGAGGACTTCTGGTACATGGAGCCCGCGCAGCAGGCGATGGAGAGCCTTGAGTGAGCCAAACACTGAGGGAAGGCGGGGCCATGGGCAGGCTTCGGCCGGGCCGGTGGGCCCTGCGCGGCCTGTCGGTCGTCGGACTCCTCGCACTATGGGAGTGGGGCGGAGCGATACCCGTGAGCCTCGCCTTCCCGAGGTTCACTCAGACGGTCAGCGCGTTCTGGGGGATGGTCGTGGACGGCACGTTCCTGGCGGCATATGCTGAGACGGTCCTGCCGCTGGCGGTGGGCGTGCTCCTGACTGGGCTGGGAGGCGTCCTGGCGGGTGTCGTCATGGGCCTGTCGCGGCGAGCCGAGTGGCTCGGACTGCCGGTCTTCATCATCCTCCAGGCCGCCCCTTCGGCCGCCATCGTCCCGCTCATCACCTTCATCTACGGCATCGGCTTCGCCGCCAAAGTCTTCGCCGTCGTCCTGCTCAGCTCACCGGTGATCGTGCTCAACTCTTACCGCGGCATCACGAACACGCCGCGCTCGTTGCTGGAGATGGGCGACGCCTTCCTGGCCGACCGCTGGCAGCGGGTCACCAAAATCATCCTGCCGGCGGCGAGCGGCCTGGTCTTCGCCGGGCTCCGGCTCGGGGTCGCGCAGGGCTTCACCGGTGCGGTGCTGGCTGAGCTGCTGATCACCCCCACGGGCGTCGGCGACCTGATCACCTACTATCGCTCCTTGGCCCGCTACGACCACATGTTCGCTTCGATCTTATCGATCATCATCTTCGCCAGTGTGAGCGTGACGCTTCTGCAAGGGCTGGAACGCCGCCTCTTCCGTCCCGAAATGAGGGCCGAATGAACGAACCGCCCGAAAGGATACACGGCCCGCAACCATGAGATCAAAACGATGAGCGACTCCAAGGCCATTCGGGTCAACAACTTGAAGAAGCAGTACCCTGGAGGCATCCAGGCTCTTGACGGCGTGAGCTTCGAGGTGCCGGAGGGGGAGCTGACCACGCTGCTCGGACCGAGCGGTTGTGGCAAGACCACCACGCTCAAGATCATCGCCGGGCTCACCGAGGCGACCGCGGGAGAAGTGCGCGTCTACGATCACACGGTGACCGGACCCGGGCCGGAGCGCGCGTTCGTCTTCCAGGACTTCGCGCTCCTGCCGTGGGCTTCGGTGCTGCGCAACGTGGCGTTTGGGCTCGAGCTGAGGGGCGTACCGGAGGAGGAGCGCGAGGCGATCGCCCGCCGGCACATCGATAAGATGCACCTGACGGGTTTCGAACACGCCTACCCGCACCAGCTTTCCGGCGGAATGCGGCAGCGAGTCGGTCTGGCCCGGGCCTTGGCTGTGGACGCCGAGATCCTATTGATGGACGAACCGTTTGCTTCGGTGGACGAGCAAACGCGCCGCAAGTTCCAGGAGGACTTGCTGCGCCTGTTGAGCGAGGAACAGAAGACGGTGGTGTTCGTCACCCACTCCATCGAGGAGGCGGTGTACGTTTCGGACCAGATCGTCATCCTCACTCAGGGGCCGGGCCGGGTCTCCGAAGCGGTCAGGCCGGACATCGACCGGGACGGCGACCCCGATGACATCCGACGCAGTCCCGGCTATCTGGACAGCGTCGAGCGGATTTGGGATGAGCTTCGTGTCTACCTCGAAGAGTGACCGTGAGAGGGTGATGAGGTGAAAATCTTCGGCTACAACATCCCGATGGCATTCTCCCTGCTGGTGTGGTTCGCGATCTGGGAAGTGATCGGTCAGCTCGATTGGGTCTTCCTGATCCCTCCCTTCACGTCGGTCGTGCGGGCGATGTTCACGATCGTGGTCTCGTCGCGGTTCGCTGAGGCTGTCACCATCACCCTGCAGGCGTTTGGAATCGGCATGGGGCTGGCCCTCGTGGTCGGGATCCTCTTAGGGATTCTCATGGGTCGGATCCCGGCCTTCGGCGATCTGATGGGCATGTGGGTGAACATCGTGGAAAGCTCGCCGCTCACCGCGGTCGTACCCGCACTGATGGCCTTGTTGGGCTTCGGCCTTTCGACCATGATCGTGACGGTCTTTCTGTTCTCGGTGTGGGTGATCGCCCTGGACACCCAGGTGGGCGTCCAGGAGGTTCACCCCTCACTGATCGAGATGGGGCGCTCGTTCGGGGCTTCAAAGCGTGAAATGTACTTCAAGATCATCTTCACCGCCGCGCTGCCCGAGATCCTGGCCGGCATCCGTCTCGGACTGATCCGGGGCGTAAAAGGGGTGATCATCGGGCAGCTGCTGATCGCCGTGCTGGGCCTGGGCTATCTCTTCGAACTGTACTCGCGCAACTTCCTCATGGCCGAGTTCTGGGCCCTGCTCATCGTGGTCTTCGGTTTCGCCTACGCGGCCGCCGAGGCGGTCGGTTACCTGGAGCGCAGAATCGCCTTCTACGCCGCAACTCGCTGAGGGGAGCGTCATGGACTACGTCGTAACACCCCCCGCCGTCGTCACCCTGGCCGTCGAGGGCACAGAGCAGTTGTTCCCGGTAGGCCGCGTGTTCTGCGTCGGCCGCAACTACGCCGAGCACGCCGTGGAGATGGGCCATGACCCGGAGCGGGAGCCGCCCTTCTTCTTCAGCAAACCCGGCAGCGCGGTCGTCCAGGGTGGATCCAAGTTGCCGTTCCCTTCTGCGACCGAAAATCTCCACCACGAAGTCGAGCTGGTGGTGGCGCTGGGACGGGGCGGGGAGAACATCGCCCAGGACCGCGCACTGGAGCACGTCTTTGGCTACGCCGTCGGGCTCGACATGACCCGCCGCGATCTGCAGGCGCAGGCTAAGGAACGGCGCCGGCCGTGGGACATGGCCAAGGGCTTTGACCGCTCCGCCCCGATGAGCCCGATCCGCCGGGCCGCGGACATAGGCCACCCGAGCCAGGGACCAATTTGGCTGAAGGTCAACGGCGATCTGCGCCAGGAGGGCGATCTCGCCCAGCAAATCTGGAAGGTGCCCGAGACCGTCGCCTACCTGAGCACCCTGCTCGAGCTGCGCCCCGGGGACCTGCTGATGACCGGCACCCCCAAGGGCGTCGGCCCAGTGCAGCCGGGCGACCGGCTGGAGGGCCATATCGACGGTGTGGGCGACCTGACAGTCGAGTATGAAGGCCCGGCGGGTTGAGGCTGTCGGGGGCCGCTGAAGGGCTTGATCCGGTTTGCGTTGGATCTCCCCGCCAACCCTTGATTGGCTTCGGCTTCGTATGAGTTGATCAGTTTCTCATGCCGGCTCGACGTAGCGGGGTACCGGCACTCCCAAAATCCTGATTGAGATCGGGTTGAGCTTCATGAGATTGGGGCAACAGAGTGAGCAGTTCGGCCGGAAAGAGGGGTTTCCGGGCGAGCTGGCTGCGACTCTTGGGTGAGCAGATCTGGGCCCCCATACATGACGGTCGATGAAAGGGCTACTGGCCTATTTCTTATCGAGCGCGCCAATCTGCTTGGTTGACTCCGGGCGGCTCATCAGATCCCAGCCCAAGTGATGAAAATGTGATCCGAATCCGACGAATGAAAAGTCCCCTTCGGCACGGATCGGACCGTCATCGGTCAACTAGTTTGCAAATAGGGGGTCCAGCGGGCCTGATATTCTATAGTCGCGTGATTTCATGCGCTAGGGTTCGCCCTGCTGGGGCGTCGCTTTAGTTAAGGCCTCGACCATCTCTTCCACCGCGACGGATTGAAAATCGAGTTCACCATCGTACCATTCATACATGTCCTCTAGCAGGCGGGCGTAGAAGGGCTCTAATTTCTCTCTTCTTTCATCATCACTCAGTTCAGCGGTGGCCTTAATCCTCAAGAACTCCGGGTTGGATCGTTTCCACTCCTCGAACTGCTCCCGATGAATCTCGGGATGTTCTTCCCACAGGGCCAGTACTTCGAAGTTATCTTCCATGAAGATGGCGACCGGAAGCTGTGTAACACCTCTCGCGAATAGGATCTCTCGAAGAGCACGATGCTGAGAGCGGTAGGCAACCTGTAGATCAGCTCTGGGCATGACTTCGACCATGCGGGCAATGATGGGTAAGTTCAGCACCGCGTCCCCGCACCAATCTTCGGATATGACGAGGACATATCTGACGCTGAACAGGCTTTCCAAGCGACGGTGATCTTCTTTGTCCAAACGGACGTGTTCCATCCGCTCCCTCATGCGATCCTGATACTTCCGCATCCGTGAGATATAGGTGTTAAGCGAAAGAGCCTGACCCCAAGTTTGGCGGAGAAGATCCGAGTCAATCACGCCAGTATGCCTCGGCCTCCTCAGATACCGGGGGGCCGATGATGACCTCGAAACGGAGAAAGCGGTAGAGATTTACCGTTTCCTTGTCAGAATGGCGGACGATATCCAGCATTTTCTGTACGGTGTCGACGTCGGGCACCTCGTACAGTTCGTAAAAGTTGAAATTCCGTTCGGAAGGAGCCCCGACCATGAGCCAAGAATCGTCAATCGTTCCAAGTAGAGTGGCTCCCAACTCCTTCCATCTTTGGTGCAGCTGAATGAATGCGGGGAACCACTGTTCCCGCTTGACTTCGTGGGTCGCTTCGGACCAAGCAGCGTTGATACGTCCCATGACTAAGACTCTCATTCCATTTCCTCCTTTGCGGCAGCTCCGCCCCCATAACGTCGGTTTCGTTTAGTCTGACGGGCGACGGTCAGAAAGGCTGTCACCGATCAGGTTGATACCGAGTACTGACATGAGAATCGCCAGGCCGGGAAAGAACGCGTTCCACCAAGCGACCTGGAGATATTCTCGTCCTTCAGCGAGCATACTTCCCCAGGCTGGCGTAGGGGGTTGTACCCCTAAACCCAGGAAGCTGAGAGCTGCTTCGTTAAGAATCTGCTGCGAGGCATTTACCGCGCTGATGACGAGCAATGTGGGCAATACATTTGGCAGAATATGTCGCAGCATGATGCCCAAGCCGCCTACCCCGAGTGCGCGCGAGGCTTCGATGTACCCCTCTTCTTTGATGGAAAGGGTCCGGCTTCGGATGACGCGGGCGTATTGCACCCAGGAGACAAAGCCCAATACGAGGATTACGTTCAGCAAGCTCTTGCCGATGACCGCCATTATCGCAATAACCAAGAGTATTGGTGAGAATGACAGCTGAATGTCCGCCAATCGCATCACGATTTCATCGAAGAGCCCACCCACATATCCAGCGGTCACCCCCAGCAAGGTTCCCAAACTGCCAGCCACGAAAACCGCTCCGGCTGCGATCAGTACGGAAACGCGTGCTCCACCGACAATTCGTGCCCAGAGATCACGTCCAAGATGGTCGGTGCCCAGAGGATGTTCCAGGCTTCCCTCTTCATGCCAGGCCGGCGGCTGCAGGCGGTTTCTCAAATTTTGTTCGGTATAGTCTTTGGTGGTTACCGCTCCGGGAAGAAGGGCCAAGAAAAGTGTTGTAACAACTAATAAAATTCCCAACCTGGTTGTGACGTTGGTCCGACGGGCCCGACGGATGATGTTGCGCAATGTCTCGAGGATGTCACTCATAGCGAATACGAGGATCCAAGAATCCGTAGACGATGTCGACAAAAAGGTTGATCAGAATAAATGAGGCGCCCACTACGAGAACGACGGCCCTCACGACTGGCAGGTCGTTGGTGCGGACTGCTTGGATCATTAGGAAGCCGACTCCCGGCCAGGCAAAGACGGTCTCGACCACGATCGACCCCCCCAGGATTGCTCCCAGCTGCAGGCCGGCGATGGTTACCGTCGGGATAAGGGCATTCCTCAACACGTGCCGGATTTGAACGCCACGAAGAGATAAACCCTTGGCTCGACCAGCCACCACGTACTGCTTGTCCATCTCATCCACCATGGATCGTCGAAGCAGTCGGGTCATCAACCCGATGCTGTAGCCGCTCAAGGCGATGGCGGGCATGATCAGGCTGGAGATCCCTTCATCACCGGACGGGGGAAGCAAGCGTAGTCTGTCGGCGAAAATTAGGATCAGGATAATGCCCAGCCAGAATTGTGGAGTCGAGATGCCGATCAAAGACAGGATCGTCGCCAGTTGATCTGGCCAATCGTCCTTCCTGAGTGCGGAAATCACGCCCAGCGGCAAGGCCGCAATGATTGAGATCGCCATGCTTGCCGCTGCCAGTTTGAGCGTGATGACAAACTTCTGAGCAACCAAGGGCAACACCGCTGAGCGGTAGCGAAATGACCGTCCCAAGTCTCCCTGGATCGCCCGTGACACGAACAGAGCGTACTGTTCGTGGAGAGGCTGATCCAAACCGTAGCTCTTCCGGATCTGTGATAATCGTTCTTCGTTGGCATCGATCCCGGCTAGAGTTCGGGCTGGATCTCCCGACAAGTAGACCAGGATGAAGGCCAGGAAGCTGACCGCCACCAGGACGACAACTGCAAAGAGCAGCCGGCGGATGATGTACGCTAGCATCTTGGTGAATCGGTACGAAGGTATTGTGTGAACATGATTGGAAGGGAAGGGGGCGTGATCAGCAGAGGATCACGCCCCCTTTCTATCGACTCGCGGCGTGTATTTTTACCGCCGGGACAAGTCTTTGAGGTAGAAGAAACCCACCCCATCCGGCTCGAAACCGACGATATCGTTGCCCGTTGCGTATATGTCCTCCGGGTTCCACATGAAGACCCACGCTGCATCGTCGTGAAGAAGCTGGTTCAACTCTTGGTAGATTGCACGGCGTTCGTCGTCGTCCAAGGTGGATTCGGCTTCTTCGATCAATCGATCCACTTCCTCGTTGGCGTAGTTGTAGCGTTTGAAGGATTCGTTCTGTGAGTAGAAGTTCGGCTTCATCATCGCCACAACATTGTTCTCTTGGGCCGTCACCATGAAACCGTGGCCCTCCTGGTTAAAGATCTGCAGCCATTGGCTGAACTCCGAGAAGTTCGCGTTGACGCGGATTCCCACGTCCGCAAGTTGGGCCGTTATCGCTTCTCCGATCGCTCGGTCCCGGACGTAGCGTCCTTCGGTGAACTGTATCGTGACGTCCACCCCTCCCCCATATCCAGCATCCTGGAGCAGATCTCTCGCTCGTTCGGGATCGTAAGGGTACACGGGGATATCTGGGTCATACCCGAAAATCCCGGGACTTGAAGGGCTGTTCATCAGCCTACCTGCACCCTCGAGCAGTGTCTCCACTATTGTGGCCCGATCGATTCCGTAGTTCATGGCCTGACGAACCCGCACATCGTCGAATGGTGGTTGGCCTGCATTGAGGTGGATGCGCATCGACTGCGTGCTTGGGATTCGGACGAGGCTGATTCCCGGTTCATCAAGTCGACCCAATTCCTCGATCGGAACTTGGGTGATGATGTCTGCCTGTCCTGCTCGCAATTCGGTGGTGCGTACCGCCTCTTCGGGGACTGGTCGCCAGATCACTCGATCGAAGAAGGGCGCATCACCCCAGTAGTCAGGGTTTGCGACCATGACCATTTGCTCTCCGGGCGTCCAAGACTCGACCATGTAGGGACCTGTGCCTACGCCCATAGAGTCGTAATCCTCATCGTCGGCAACCCCAGGAGGCAGCATATACGCTTCGATCAGGAGATCGAGGAGATCGGGAAATGGTCCTTGCGTGACAATGTTGACGGTGTGCTCATCCACGACCTCCACACTGTCGATGATTCCTGAGAAGAGGTTGAATTGAGCGGAATTCTCGTTGTCTTCTCGTAGGATGCGCTCAATTGAGAACTTCACCGTCTCGGCGTTGAACGGTTCTCCATTCGTAAATTCCACGCCCTCTCGCAGGTTGAACTGCCACGTGTCTTCCTCAATCGTTTCCCACGATGTCGCCAACAGCGGTTCTTTTGATCGTGAGATCAGCGCCTCCGTGACCTGTTGGGCCATGTTGGTGCCGGGTCCACTGCGAACGGTGTTGGGGTCGATGGATTCGAAGTCGATCGGAAGTAAGATAACGAGTTCCTGAGGCGTGGGAGTAGGTTCGACGACGACCTGCTCGGTTACCAGTACCTGCTCGGTCACCACAACAGTCCGTTCTACTTCGACTGTTTGTGGTTGGCATGCAGCCGTCCAGAGGGCGAGCAGGAATAGGAGGGCTATCAGGGCGAAAAAGCTCCTTCTTCTGGTCATGGGTCTCTCCTCGAAACAAAGCATGGTTGGGTGCCCCCTGGCTTAACAATTGGTGGCACTGAAATCTTAAATCGTGTGGTTTCGCGTCGAAGCTCCTCTCTTCTTGGACGGGCCTAGCGATCAATCTTGAGAGCTGTACGAGGGACTGGATAGAAGCTCCAGAGAGCTCCTCGCTTCCTCAGGGTCGAATTTTGGATAGAGAACCCCTAGGCGCCACGGGAAAGTCTGATGGAGCCATAAGTTGTATCGATTGACGTAGATCAGGAGAGTGTTCAATAAGCGGTCGAATTCGGGTCGAGTTTCGATCTCCGGCGCGGCGCGCTGAACTGCGCCAAGTGTATCCCCCAAGAGAGGTAACCCAAAGTAAGACATGACACCAAGTGGAAGCCTCAGGATTTCTTGCAGGATCTTTTTGAGATGTCGTAAGCCAAAGTCCTCGTCGCCGCACAACCGCACCAGTGAGGCTAGATCGATCACCGCCAAGCTGCGAACCAAACCGCTCACCATGACCCAGGGCGAGAAATATTGGTCCCCAACGCCGGCATCGTCTGCCAGAATGCCCGAACGGAGAGCGCGCACATCTTCAGGTTCTGCGAGCCAAATTCGTTCGATCTCCCGTTCCAAATGCCTCATAAGGCCCGTCCAAGATGAGTCCAAATCCGATCTGCCAGAAGCCGGTTCCACTTCGATCGATTCCGGCAAGGGCGTCTCGGCTCCGGTTCGCTCCAGGATCACATGAATGTAGCTGTTCTCATACAGAAGATTGGTCAGCACCCGACCACCAACGGAGCTGAGAACATCAAGATCGGTTTCAATCACCTGGCCGATAGGGAACGCCGGAACGGATTCTGAAATCGTCCCATAATTTAAAGATATGTACTGGAAGAACGGTTCGAAATTGACCCGTCCCGCAGGTTGCTGATCCATTCGTTCGGTTGAAGCAACTTCTTGGTCGAGGGGGGAGATCCGAGTCGGGAAATAGATTTGTTTTCCGGCCACGATGGCGTGACTTTGGATGCTTACGAGCGGTAGGCTATCCAGCAATGTGGCTGCGAGGGAGGGATTGTGATCCTCGAGTACATCCATTTCGATGGCAAGCTGAAGTTCGGGCCAACGCAGCTGTAACCGATGAGACAATCCTTCATCCCTCCGTCCTTTTGCACGAGAAGAGTTCGATCCGGGAATTCAGTGAACGTAGAGCATCATCGGATGTCACCTAGTCTACGGAGAGGCGCATGGGGAGTCAAGGATGGAGGGCACCCTAGTGGGCCATACGCGGAAAACTTGAAATGGCGCTGACTATAATCGTATTCCATGGGCCTGAGTGGCCATCAACGACGGTTCGAGAGCGGACGTTTTCATTGGGATCAAGTTCGCTCGCCCGGAGCAAGTTAGCAAAGGCAGAATCAAAGTATCAATCGGATCGTGCTGGAGTTAAATCACAAGGTGGAGCCCCTTCTTCAAGTACGGGAATTGAAGACTCATTTCTTTACCGAAGAGGCCGTCGTCAAGGCAGTCGACGGTGTGAGTTTCGACGTCAGAGCAGGGGAGGTCTTCGGCCTTGTAGGCGAATCAGGTTGCGGGAAGAGTGTCACTTCGTTGTCGATTCTGCGGCTTGTGAACCCGCCAGGGAAAATTGTCCAGGGCAACGTGATCTTTGACGGAAAGCCTTTGTTCGGGCTTCCTGAGAATGAAATGAATAGCCTCAGGGGTGATCAGATCTCGATCGTCTTCCAAGAGCCACAGGCGAGCCTCGATCCAGTGGTGAGGATCGGCGACCAGATTGCTGAGGTATTCAGGATTCACCATGCTCGGGAAGGTAAAGATGCCTGGCACCAAAGCGTGGAGCTGCTTCATCGGGTTGGAATCCCCGATCCAGAACAAAAGGCCCGGGCATTCCCACATGAGATTTCCGGTGGTCAGGCTCAACGGGTAATGATTGCGATGGCGCTGGCCCTGCGGCCCAAGTTGCTCATAGCCGACGAACCAACAACTGCTCTCGATGTGACCATCCAAGCACAGATCCTCGACCTGATCCGTAAGCTAAGTGATGAGCAGGGAACGGCAGTTATATTGATCACGCATGATCTTGGTGTTGTCGCGGAAATGTGCGATCGGGTAGCAGTCATGTATGCTGGACAGATTGTCGAGCAGGCCGATGTTGTGTCTCTATTTCAGCATCCACTGCATCCCTATACGCAAGGTCTTATCAATTCCATCCCTGTCTTGGGCGAAGTCCAGAGTCGGCTGAAAGGGGTCCCCGGCTCTGTTCCCGATCCTATCGATTTGCCCACAGGATGTCGATTTGCTGACAGATGTATGCCGCGACGGGATTTCGGATTGACGGTTTGTGAGAATGTCGAGCCGGACCTATTCGAAAAGCGATCTGGACATGATGTGCGCTGCTGGCTTTACGAGGACCACGATGGCCACGAGGCTCCCCTCGTGGTCGATGAATCTGGGATTGTCCGCACCTCCGACGGTCCCCTATCAAAGGGGAAAGATGAGTAGAGATTCAGCTCTTAGATCTGACGGGGATCAGAAATTGCTGGAAGTTCGGGAATTAAGGAAGTACTTCCCTGTGCGAGGGGGCGTGCTTCAGCGGATAGAAGGCTGGGTGAAGGCGGTGGATGGCGTAAACTTTAGTATCCGGGAGGGGGAGACACTGGGACTGGTAGGGGAATCAGGGTGTGGGAAAACCACAGTAGGTCGGTCGATACTCCGCCTTATTGAACCTACCTCCGGTGAAGTTCGGTTCAGGGGAAAGGATATTCTTGACGCCGGGCCCAACCATCTCAAGCGCCTTCGGCGCCGGATGCAGATCATATTCCAGGATCCCTTTTCCACTCTCGACCCCCGGATGACCGTTGGAAACTCCATCGAGGAAGGGTTGGGAATGCATGGAGTGGGAAATCGGAAGGTGCGAAGGGAGATCGTGGAAGACATGCTGAGGAAAGTGGGTCTGGAGCCCTATCACGCCGACCGCTACCCGGACGAATTCTCAGGAGGCCAGCGTCAGCGTATTGGAATCGCCCGCGCGCTCGCAGTCCAGCCTGAGCTGGTCGTCTGTGACGAGCCAGTCTCAGCGTTGGATGTGTCGATCCAGGCTCAGGTACTGAATCTACTCAAAGATTTGCAAGAAGAGTTCAACCTCACCTTCCTATTTATCGCCCACGATATGGGGGTGATCGAACATATATCCGATCGGGTCGCTGTCATGTATCTGGGAAAAATCGTTGAGCTCGCTCCTCGCCAGGAACTTTTTCGGAATCCTCTTCACCCTTACACTCAGGCTCTCATGTCGGCGATACCCGTGGCCCAACCGAATGTGGAAAGAGAGCGGATCATCCTTGAAGGCGATGTCCCGAGTCCCAAGGATCCACCGCATGGTTGTCATTTTCACCCGCGCTGCCCAGTCGCATTTGGCCACTGCTCGGCAAAAGAGCCGGGACTTCTTGAGGTCAGTCCTCAACACTGGGTTGCATGTTGGCGGGTGGAATGAATAGAAGGTGCACGGATCTGAAGCCCACAAATCCACCGAGGGCGGAAATGGCGAAGAGTTCATCAGGAGGGTAGCTCAGGATTTCCAGAGTCGAAGAATCAGTATCCGGGCTTCGTGGGGAGTTGGAGGCGCGCAGGAAACTGGCGTGGAGCCACTACGCTTCAGGCCATCTGGAGGAAGCCGCGTCAGCCTTTGAAGAGATCCTATCTGAATTTCAGGGGGACATTGAGACTCTCTACGGACTGGCCCTGGCTCTCAAGAAGTCGGGCCGCCGTTCCCAGGCCGTGGCCATGTTCGGCAGAGTTCTGGCGGAAATTTCGAGTGTCGAAGATGAAACTCGCCGCGAGATGCTGGCTGAATTTGCAGAGCGACATATTCATCACCTAAAGCATGGACGATGGAAGCCCCAATCCGCCAACAAAGGCCCACCGCAGCGCTCCAGTGCTGGATCTTAGCTATTCGTCGGGTCGCACTGTTCTCCGATAGATCAGCGGATAAGTGACTGAAGCGGCGTTCAATCGCTCATCGATGGTGAGGATCGAAGGGTAGATCAAGTGGAGTGTGTAGGGCCCGCGCGTTTGCCCCGAACAAGTGACCCATGGCGGCCCGCTACTCCCCCGTGATCGCCTTCACGTAGTCGGTAACCCCAGCGCATCCCTCGGGCAAGTAGGATGCGAAGCCCTCCCAGGTGAGCGCCCCCTCACGCCGCCATTGATCCTCGAGCGCGCTGGCGACGCAGCCGGGGCCGCCGTGGTAACTTGCTACGGTCATGCGCCACAGATCCGTGTAAGTGAGGACGTCCCCCGCCTCCGCGCCGGTGGTGTTGCGGATCATCCTGCCGACCTGGGCGCAGTGGCCGCGCAGGGTTTCGGCGAACACCCCCACGCTTTTCTTCGCGATCGTCATGTCCACCCCGAGCTCACATTCCGGGCAATCGGCGTTGGCGTCGGCGAAGAGCGCGCCCCGCAGCAGGGCTTGCTCCCCGGGCAGCAGCTCAAGATAACCGAGACTGCACGATTGCTCGCTCAACACGAGGGGACAGAACTGCTGGAAGAACGCCTCGTTCCACAAGAGCGCAGTGTCGGCGCCCTCTTGAGTGAGCTGACCGAGCCCCGCCTCCGTCCGGTCGTCGTTTTGGAAACCCGGCCAGAACTGACTCTCTTGGCCGAAGATCCGCTTGAGAACGTGAGGGGGCACGTTCCGAGCTCGGCTCACTTGGAGAATGTCCGAGTCAAACCTGTTCTGCCAGGCCATGACTGCGGGCTCAGCGGCATCGAGGCCGCAGCCGTTCAACCCGCCCAAGGGACCAAACCCCAGCCCGCCACATGCGGTGGCATTCACCACGCCGGCGTCGACGAGCAGCTCGGCCAACTGAGCGTAGGGCCTTGAGGTCGCCAAATCGGCAGGCTCATTCGGAGTCCGGAGCCAATCGGGGAGTTCGCCTACAGGAGGGAAGGCGCTCCAAATCGGTGCACAGCTGAGCGGCTCCTCGCCCCTGAATTGGGGGCTCACAACGTCAACGTGCCAACCCTGATCCGGGCCGGAAACGACGCGGATCTTTGCCTCGTAGTGTTCCGAAGAGTCGCCGAAGGATGAGTTGGCCCAGAAGAAGAGCGTGTGCCCCTGCTGGGACGAAGGTCGCAGAGATATGCTGCATGACGATGCGGCGCATTCGAAGGGGTTGCCGGCGTAGGTGCCCCGGATCGAAGAGATCTCCTCGTTGGGGAGCGGCTCGTGGCCGATGATCTTCAGCGACGGAATAGATGAGCACGGCTCTCCCCGGCTCGCGGCAGAACAGCCCTCCAGCTCCAAGAATGCAGAGGGGGATGGGAGTTCAACGACGATCGTTTCAGTGGCTGTCGATGATCCAGCGTGATGGAGGTAAAGCCCGTCACATTGGGATGGGTCTTGCGCCTCACAATTGGGAGTCGCAATCCAATCCTGGTAGAGGGCATGGCCGCAGTCATCAAGGATTTCCCTGCGCGTGGGCAGGTTCTCATGCTGGATGACGACCTCACACCGGACCCGAGAGTCGGTCCAGTGAGATAGCCACCATACGTGGTGGATCACCTCGACGACAATCGATTCGCTTCGGTTGGGTGGGGGGTCCTGCTCCGATTGCGCGGCTGCCTGAAGCCGACCCAGTGGTGAGCCGAGAAGTGAAAATGAGAGCAAGAGGATGGACCAGGATCGAAGTCGAGATATGATCCTTGTCAACCGTGCCTCCTCCCAGGACGGTGCCCCTCGTCGTCGACCACCAGATCCAATTCGCTCGCTTTGAAGCTCGGCTCGACTCAAGCCCGGGCATGACCAGGGTCGGCCTGCTCGCGGATCGCGCTGGGTCGAGAAAGGTGTTTATCCAGTTTGAAAAATCATGTTTCCGGCCAAAAGTCTCCGCTGGTCAACTCCTCAGAGCTGTGCCGTAAGGGCTGCTGCTCGGTTGCCCGAAGCTCCGCACAAGTCCTGATTTGGATCGGGGAGAATGCGCTGCCCATCTATCGGGGCGGATCCGAACGGCCTGGCTATCGCCATCATCGTTTGAGGGAAGGTAAATCGCTGTTATCGACTATGAGACGCGATGCCGGGTCGATCAAGCTGGACAACAACATTTCTCTGAGGGGCCTGCGCCGGTGACGGGAACTGTGAGCTCTGGCAATGACACAGGAGGGATTGAACCGACCACTGAGCAGATGTTAGAGCGCAACTCTCAAGACGACCGCGGCGCATATCGATGGCAGTTCGGCGGGCCAATCGACCTGCGATCGGACGAATGGTGAGAGCCTTGATGGCACGCCTCCGGCCTCTCTGGAGCCCGTTCTTGGGCTATTGCTTCGTTCACGAGTATCGTATCAGATTCGGCCAGTGATGGGAAGGACGGAGGTTCATCAAGACGGGTGGTTTTTCCACTAGGCGGGCGCGTTCGGAGATGCTTGGTCGGCGGTTTCAGACGTCTTGGTGCAGGAGGCGAAAACGATCGGCGAGGTTTGATTTCGGTCTCGCCCGCGCTACAATTCATAAGTAACCTCGCGAACGCCCAATACAGCAGCCGTCGATGGGGGCGTCCCTCGCGCTTGGGATCCACTGTCAGACGGCGGGTTAACCCACAAAGAAGGAGGCCTTGGATGGAGCCTCGTGTGGCGGTCATCGGAGTGGGCTCGACCGGCTACCGCCCTCTCAGCCCCGAACGATCCTACAAGGAGCTCATGTATCAGGCGGCGGTCAAGGCCTATGAGGACGCCGGGGTGGATCCTCGTGAGGAGGTCGACAGCTTCGTCACCGTCGCCGAGGACTTCACCGAGGGGACCAGCATTTTCGATGAATACGTGCCCGACCAGTTGGGCGCCGCGCAGCGATCCGTGCATACCATCACCGGGGACGGCTTGCACGGCCTGGCGACGGCCGTCATGTTGATCCGGACGGGACAGTGCCAAATCGTGGCCGTCGAAGGCCACAGCAAGGCTTCAAACTTATTGAACATGCCGGAAGTCGTCGCCTATGCCCAGGACCCGATCCTCAATCGACCGCTGCGCCTGAACACCCACTTCGTGGCCGGTCTTGACATGAGCCGCTATCTGCACGAAACGGGGGCCGGCCTCGACCAGTGTGCTGCGGTCGTGGCCAAGAACCGGCGCAACGCGCTGCGCAACCCGCTGGCCGCGTACGGCGCCGATCTCACGCTCGACGAGGCCGGCGGCGGCCCGGATCTGGCCTGGCCGGTGTCCCGCCGCCAGACCGCCGAGCACGCCGACGGCGCGGTCGTGCTCGTGCTGGCCGCGGAGGAGCGCGCCCGTCAGCTCAGCGAAAACCCGGTCTGGATCCTGGGGGTGGGTTGGTGCAACGGGGCCGCCGCGCTGGAGAGCCGCCAGTGGGGCCGAGCGTCGGAGGTCGAGAAGGCGGCGCAGATGGCCTACGCGCAGACCGGGGTCCGGGAACCGGCCGAGGCGATCGATTTCGCCGAGGTCGATGACACCTACGCCTACAAAGAACTGCAACACCTCGAGGCTTTGCGACTGTGCGCTCCGGGAGAAGCGGGGAAGCTCACGCAGGATGGCTCGACTGGCGCCGAGGGTGAACTTCCGGTAAACGCCTCGGGCGGCAGCCTGGGGATGGGCGATCTCATGGAAGGCACTGGATTAGCTCGAGCGGTGGAGGCCGTGCTGCAGCTCCGGGGTCAGGCCGGAACGCGGCAGCTGGAAGGGGTCACGGTCGGCTTGGCCCAGTCGTGGCGAGGCGTTCCTTCGGCCAGCGCGGCGGTGGCGGTGTTCGGAAAGGATGGGACGGAGCATGGGGATGCGTAAAGTCGCCGTCGTGGGCGCGGGGATGACGAAGTTCGTGCGGCGCGCGCAGGAAACGGGCAAAGAGCTGTCCTGGCAGGCGGCGAGGATGGCGCTCGAGTCCTGCGAGATGACTCTGGACGACATCGACGCCGTGTGCATGGGCACCGCGCCCGACGCGTTCGACGGCGTCCACCGTAAGGGCGAGTACTTGAGCGACGGCGCCGGCGGCTGGGGCAAGCCTTACATGCGCTCGTATGTCGGCGGCGGCACGGGGGTTTTCTCGGCTATCCAGGGCTGGTATCACGTGGCCTCGGGCATGTTCGACACCTGCCTGGTGGTGTGCGAAGAGAAGATGTCCACCTACTATCCCCACGCGCAGGCCGCCTTTCTGACCATTTTCGATCACACCACCGAACGGCCCTTGAAGCCCAATCTGCTTTGGATCTTCGCGCTGGAAATGAACCGCTACATGCAGACCTACGGCATATCCTCCGAGGACATCGCTCGCGTGGCGGTCAAGAACAAGCGCAACGCGGCTGGCCATCCGAGCGCCCTGCTTGGGGATCCGGATATCACGGTGCAGGACGTCCTCGATTCGGAGGTCCTGGCGTGGCCGGTGCGGCGCTACGATGTGAGCCCGCTGAGCGACGGGGCCGTGGCTATCGTGCTCACGGCCGAAGACGTCGCCGAGAAGGTCACCGACCGCCCGATTTGGGTGCAGGGGGTCGGCTGGAATTTGGACACTGCCTACTGGACCAACCGGGATCTCGCCTATCCGCAGTACGTGGAAAACGCCGCCCGCGCCGCATACGAGATGGCAGGGATCAAGGAGCCGCGCCAGGAGATCCACATCGCCGAGCCTTATGATCCCTTCGACTACAAGGAGCTGCACCATCTGGAGGGGCTGATGCTGGCCGATCGCGGGCAGGCGCCGCAGCTGGTCGCCGACGGGGTGACCGATCGGGACGGCGCCATGCCGGTGTGCCCGTCGGGAGGGCTGCTCGGCGTGGGCAACCCGATCGCCGCCGCCGGCTTGATGAAGGTGGCGGAGCTGTTCTGGCAGCTCAGGGGCGAGGCCGGGGATCGCCAGGTGCCCGGCCAGCCGGAGCGCGGCCTGGCCCAGGCCTGGGGCGACCTGATGCAGGTGGGCACGGTCGTGATCCTTGGTACAGAAGCATGAAAGGAGACGCACAGTGACCGCGAACCTGGGGCCGTTTCCAGGGACGGCGTTGAGCGAGCGCGACTTCGAATCCGGGGAGGTGCTCTTCCTGCACGACGAGTTACAGGCTCGCTTCGCCTGGGACGCCGGCGTGGCCGTCGGCGCCTATCTCGCCGGCTTGCGCCGCGGCGAGATTCTGGGCGCGCGCTGCGTGACCTGTGACCGCACCGTCGTGCCGCCGCGCGCCTTCTGCGAGGACTGCTTCCGGCCTATGGATTCCTATGTGCGGCTGGAGGACCGAGGCACGGTGAACACATTCTCATTGTGCTATGTGACCTGGGACGTGCAGCGCATCAAACAGCCCGAGATGCCGGCGGTCGTTGAAATCGAGGGCGCCTCGCCGGGGCACGGAATCATGCACAAGCTCGGCGAAGTGGACCCCGACGCGGTTCACGTCGGCATGAAGGTTGAGGCGGTGTGGAAGCCCGCCGATGCGCGTCAGGGGTCGATCACCGATATCCGCCACTTCAAGCCGGTCAAGGAGGGCGAGGGATGAGCCTGCTGCCGAGCGATCCGTCCGCGCCGCAGGCGTGGCGCGGGTCATTGACGGTCGCCAGCCGCTACACGCTGGGGCTGGCCGGAGAGCGCTTCTTCCGCGCCCTGAAGGATGAGGGCAAGATCATGGGTTCCCACTGCGGGCGCTGCGGCGTGCGCTACGTGCCGGCGCGGCAGTTCTGCGAACGGTGCCTTGACGAGCTGGACGACTGGTTCGACGCCGGGACGGAGGGGGAGGTCCACTCGTTCACCCGGCTGGCCGTGGATCTGGACGGAAACGCGCTCGAGGAGCCCGAACTGATCGCCTTCGTGCGCCTCGGGGACGGTGGGATCGTGCACCGGCTTTCCGAAGTCGGCCCCGACGAGGTGCACATCGGCATGCAGGTGCGTGCCGCTTTCAAGGACCCCGCCGAGCGCGAGGGCTCGATCCTGGACATCGAGGGTTTTCGGCCGGTCTAGG